>NZ_JAKKRK010000025.1:0-71166 GCF_025654545.1 Shewanella sp. SM20
GGTAGCGAGCCAGCTGCCAGTGGATAAATGGTACGCCATGATAGGTGAAGCAACTTTTGCCGAAGCCATCTTAGACAGGCTGATCCATCGTGCTGTGAGAGTGACGTTAACGGGTGAATCGATGCGAAAACAGGGCACAAACTTGACGCATGCCGATCAAGCAGAGTAAAACAAAGATGTTGTAAATGCGGGAAGAAAAATCGTGATCGGCATGATGTTATTGACTGATCGAAATGATGTTATTAGCCAACAGCAACAGCGCAAAACTAAAACTTATTTAAAAATAGATGGGATCACCTCTATAAAAACAGACTTAAATGGCATCCACAAAACGCCATAAAAAATGCCAGCAAGCTAAGCTTACTGGCACTTAAAACTAACTCAACTCGGCGTAATTAACGCAGTAGCCCCATCACTAAACCTGTATTTTGGTTAGCAGAAGACAGTACCGTTGTACCCGCTTGAACTAATAATTGATTGCGGGTCATATTGGCAGATTCAACCGCGAAATCGGCATCCATAATACGTCCAGCGGCAGCTTTGGTATTTTCAGTCACACTGGCAAGGTTAGCTGCAGTATGTCCAAGACGGTTAATGTTGGCGCCTAGTGTAGAACGTTCTGTACCGACTGCTGCGATGAAAGTATCAACAAGGGCAATTGCCGCATTCGCGCCAGTAGTTAAATCACCAGCCGCCAGCGCAGCATCATCTATGGCTGTTGTTGTAACAACCAATTTTTCACCCGTTCCGGCACCAATTTGGAAGGTAACACCAGCCTCCAACTTGGTGAATAAGTTATTACCGGCATAAGTTGTATTATCGAGAATACGGGTAATTTCGGTGTTTAATTGAGTAAACTCATCATTCAGAGCCGTTAAATCATCAGCAGAGTTAACACCGTTTGCCGCTTGAGTGGCGAGTTCTTTCTGGCGATTAGCAATGGTCGTTAATTCTTCTAACGCACCATCAGCAGTTTGTAGCATAGAGGTCGCATCAGAAATATTACGTGAAGCGGTTTCCATACCTTTAACGTTAGCGCTCATGCGGTTAGCAATTTGCAAACCAGCAGCATCATCAGATGCGCTATTGATACGTAAACCTGTCGATAAACGCTCCATTGCATTAGTCAATAGGTTATTGCTTTTGTTAACAGCACCTTGAGCAACAATTGAAGCGTAATTAGTGTGAACACCTAACATATGTAGTTCTCCATTAAATAACGAGCATTTGGGTTAGACCTGAGTTCAGGCATAACTAACTAAAGCGACTACACAAGCCCACAACTAAAATCGATATTTAAAAAATAGAGTGTATAGCACTGTAAAAACTAGACTGAAATGGCATGCACACCATAAAAAAATGCCAGCAAGCTAAGCTTACTGGCATTAAAACTAACACTGACTAACTGAATAACATTAGCGCAGTAAGCCCATCACTAAACCCGTATTTTGGTTAGCTGAAGACAGTACCGTTGTACCTGCTTGAACTAATAATTGATTGCGGGTCATATTGGCAGATTCAACCGCAAAGTCGGCATCCATAATACGGCCTGCAGCGGCTTTAGTGTTTTCGGTAACGCTCGCTAAGTTAGCGGCAGTATGGCCAAGACGGTTAATGTTGGCACCTAAGGTAGAACGCTCAGTACCCACAGCGGCTAAGAAGGTATCCACAAGGGCAATCGCAGCATTGGCGGTACCACCTGTTAAAGTACCTGCGACAGTTTTAGGAATTGCGCCTAATTTAACATCCATTGTTTCCGTTGTTCCGGCGCCAATTTGAAATTTCACGCCCGTACCAGAGGTCAATACACCAGTATCGAATAATTTATTACCGGCATAAGTGGTATTTTCTACAATACGCGTTATTTCGGCGTTCAATTGCGTGAACTCATCATTTAATGCCGTTAAATCAGCCGCAGAGTTAACGCCGTTAGAGGCTTGAGTAGCCAATTCTTTCTGGCGATTAGCAATGGTCGTTAATTCTTCTAACGCACCATCAGCGGTTTGCAGCATAGAGGTCGCATCAGAAATATTGCGTGAAGCCGTTTCCATACCTTTTACGTTAGCGCTCATGCGGTTAGCAATTTGCAGACCAGCAGCATCATCAGATGCACTATTAATACGTAAACCCGTCGACAAACGCTCCATAGCATTAGTTAAAAGGTTATTGCTTTTATTTACAGCACCCTGCGCAACGATTGAAGCGTAATTAGTATGAACACCTAACATAGTAGTTCTCCAGAAAATAACGATTGTTTTGGTTAGGCCTGAATCCAGGCATAACTAATTAAGGCGACATGAAAAGCTCATCACTGAAGCCAAATAGCTTATTTTCAAAAATTAAATAATCACACTTAGGGTTCGCTTCAAAAATTAGAGCAGCAGAGCGCTAACCTGTTCGCGGTTCGTATTTCCCTGCGCCATCAAAGATGTTACTTGATAGGCAAAAGGATAGGGTTGCATAAATTTATGCAAATGCTGGAGTTCAAATTTGGGCTGACTAGATGCGGTCAATTGCTTAACCTTCACCAGTAGTAAACGGTGGGATGCTTTAATATCATCAATTTGCACTGTGACTTTTTTATCTACCTTTGACACTTTAGCCAATGTCATTTTTAACTTTTCAGTATCCGTAAAATTCCATTCACGGGGATCCTGCCAACTAAATTTCTCTTCTAATGGTATATTCCTCGGCTCACCCGCGGGCAACCTTTGCCCTTCGCCGACCATTAAAATCCCCCCATTGAGCTTCATCCAAGTCTCATGCGGTGCTGTAAACACTGTGTCATTGGTCGATAAGCGGTCGATACTTATCCCAATCGAAGCTAAAACAGGCTCTATGATATCTTGTAGCTCTAAGCGATTTTTATTGGCAGGCAAAAGCAAATGCAATGTTTGCTTCTCTGTAAAAAGCGTAATCCGCTCATCGCGGTTCTTAGGTGATGTGAGATCGACTCGTCGGAACCTAAAAAAATGCAATGCCGCAGGCTGGGATGCTGAAATCAAATTCAAATGATGATCGAGTAAACGCTTTCCTTGGTAATAAGGCCTAATCTCGATTAATTGTCTTCGACACTCTTCCGCTTTATGTAATGCACCTTCAACAACTGTGTTTTTACTGAACAAGCAGGTTTGTAGCTGTTTGTTTAGTTGACCTAGGATACTTTTGGCTGAAATCAAGCTCTGTAACACCACTTGCGATGCACTAATATTATGTTGCTCTTGAGTCACCTTGGCCCAACGTCCATAGGCTTCCAATCTATGCTTAGGTATGGGCCTCGCTTTCGGTGCACTGCGGGGCGCACCTGATATCGGAGCAACATAATGAGACGTTACCGTCTGACTTTGACGTAACTGACTAAGTGACTCACCTATCCCTTTGATCATTTAACTCATTACCTACATATGATTGAAAAGGGACAGCTGGCTTATCTGTACAAAAGTTTGCTGGGTAATTTTTAATGCGGTTAATTTGACATTGAACTCGGCAGTGGCAGCGGCATAATCGAGCTCCTGCGTTTCACCTATCACTTGTTTACTAAACAACACCATTTCTTCATGGGAGCTTTTAACTAACGCGAGATTATTTTGCTTGCCACCGAAATCGGTAATAGCTGCACCTATGCTATCTAAGGTTTCACTTAACGCTGTTTGTATTCCACTCGCGGCCGCACTAAAAGCAGGATCGCTTGGTGATAAGCTTGGATCATTTAATACGTTAATATAGTCCATTGCTTGATTCAAAATATCTTGACCAGCATTGGAGAATAAAACTTTTTCGGCGGTGACATTAGCCGTAGTCCATGAAGAGCTAGACGTTTGTACCGTTCTCTCGCTAGTATCACCTTGATAGACGTATCGCCCAGCCGCATCCTTAACTACCGCAGCTTTCTCAATCGCGTTACCCGAAAACAGGTAATTACCCGACTCATCAGTGGCGTTAATATTATCCACTAACCCCTTTAAGAGTTCTTCCATTTCAGAAGCATAGGATGCTCTATCTTCTTTCGAGAGATTTGAGCTATTAGTGGCGATACTGATTTCCTTCATCCGCTGCTGCGTCTCAACCATACTCGATAAATAGGTTTCAGATCGGCTCATATTGGTACTTAAGGAATCGATATTTTTAATGTATTGCTGTACTAGTGCTAAATCGCGTTGGTTATCCATTACCCGAACAACACCAATAGGATCATCCGAAGGCGATAGTATTGAAACACCTTTAGAGAGCATTTGATTCAAACGTGCCACATCATAGGTCGTGTTCTGCAAACTGTTTAAATTGTTAGTGTATAAATTTTGCATTGTTACACGCATGAATAAAGTCCTTAAAAGCTACTAAGCATAGTTTGAAACAGTTGATCTGCGGTGGAAATCACCTTCGCATTTGCCATATATGACTGCTGATAGATGATCAAATTAATCCCTTCTTCATCGGGATTTACACCACTGGTACTCGCCCATTGGGACTGCGCATCTTTTTGCAAATCTACACTGGTTTTAGCAAATGAAATCGCTTGGCGAGAAGCAGAACCTAACTGGCCAACCTTGCTGGAAAAGGATTCAGCTAAGCTTGTATTACTGCCAAGGCTAGTAAAACTCAGCTCTTTATTCGCTAGCTGTACTAAAGCTTTTAAATTTGCGTTATCGCCTTGGGTGCCATCTTTACCAAAGGCAAGTTTATCAGGCGTAAAACCGGCCGTTAGAGATAAGCTTCCTCCTGGGTTATTAGCTTGATAAGTAAATAAATCCTGTGACGGTGTCGCACCATTTAAGTCAGTGCCAGAAGCAAGAATAGAATTAAACTCGGTCGCTAACATTACCGCTAATTCATCTATGTACTGTTGCGAATCCGCAAGCTGCATATCACGGTACGTAAGCAAGGCACCTAAACTGCCACCAGCGGTTTCATCAACATTAAACTGGCTAGCACCAAATTGGATAGTCACCAAATCGTTCTTAGGATTGGTGGGTTCGGGATTACTCGTTAACTTAGCGGCAGTATTTCCCGTCAATAGCGGCTCACCTCGTGCCAGCGAGATATTGACCATGCCTTGGCTATCTTCAACAACCCGAATATCTAAAATTGCAGCTAAGTCATCAATCGCAGCATCTCGACTATCTTGCAGTGCAGGGGGAATCGTTCCTGTCACACTCGCCGCCTGAATGTCGCGGTTGAAACTGGCAATAATATTTAGTTGTGAGTTGATCTCTTTTACGGATGAACCAAGCTGTCCATTGATCTGATTACGTTGCGAATCAATATTGTCGTTGATTGCATTCACTCTTTGGGCAACGGCCTTAGCCTCATTAAGTACACCTTGTCGATAGGCAATGAGATTAGGTTGTTCCATAGATGAATTAAGGGCGGCGAATAATTGATCTAGGCCTTTTGAGATATTATTCCCTTCGGCACCAAATACTTGTTCAGCCTGACGCAAATAACTACTTTGCACTTTAGAAAAACCAACAGCACTCGTTGTTTGCCATAACTGCGCGACTTCGTATTGATCAGAGATCCGTCTAACACCATCAACAAACACGCCCGCGCCGGAGCCATAAGCACCGCCACCAACCGAACTTAACATCACCTGCTGACGTGAATAGCCTGCAACCATAGCATTAGCAACGTTATTTGAGGTTGCATTCAATGCGGCCATGCTTGCCAATAAGCCAGACTTACCAATGTTCAACATGCTCATTTAAAATCCTTCACAACGGGCCGCATAATAAGTGCAGGCTGCATCGCTGTTGTTGTCATCTGTTGAGGATCAAAGGCGACCGGATCTTTCTCAGACTGAAATGAACGTGATAGCTGCTTAGTCATCACGTCAGCCAAGCCCATACCATTGACTTGGCTTAAACGACTTGCCAATTCCGCATCATGTAAATCTTGATAAAGGCCATTATTGCTTTTGGAGGTTAAAGGATTATCTTCATCGGCCATAGCGTCGGTGGCTGAGCGCATTTGCTTAAGTACCGTTTGCAGGAACTGCGCCTCAAATTGTTGACTGACTAATTTAAGTGCACCTTGCTCGCCATTCGCCTTAATCAAATCATCAGCATTCAGCTTATTTAAGTAACCGCCCGTATTTTCAACTTTCATTAAATCACCACCAAATCAGCTTCTAAAGAGCCCGCTTCCGCCAAAGCTTCTAGAATTGCCATCAAGTCCATTGGTGTCGCACCTAAGCTATTTACGGCACGCACGATTTCTTCAATTGCTGTGCCCTCGGGCCAAACAAACATACGTTTGTTACCTTGCTCGACCAATACTTGGCTATCATTAGTCACCACGGTTTCCCCTGCGGCATTACCAAGATAAGCGCCATTAGGCTGACTCACGTTTTCCCGTTCAACAATAGTCACGGTCAGATTGCCATGGCTCACAGCGGCTTTACGAACCACAACATCTCCCCCTAATACCACAGTGCCCGTACGACTATTAAACACGATTCGAGGTGAACGTCGGCCTTGGTCAATCTTGAGTTCTTCAAGCATTGACATAAAAGTCACACGCTCTCGATTCGACTTAGGCGCGTGTATCAGAACCTTGGCATGATCTTGCGCACGTGCAACATCGGGTCCAAATAGTTCATTCACAGCCCGTTCGATATTTCGGGCGGTTTTAAAGTTGGGATCCTTAAGGTTTAATATGATGTCTTCATTATCACTAAAGTTACTTTTGATTGGTGCCTCAAGTAAGGCACCATTGGGGATAGTGCCAACAGTTGGCACATTCACAGTCACAGATGATCCATTACGACCGGCGGCAGAAATACCGCCAACCACTAAGTTGCCCTGCGCTACCGCGTAAACCTCACCATCGACAGCCCTAAGAGGCGTCATTAATAAGGTTCCGCCCTGAAGACTTTTTGCATCACCAAGGGATGAAACCGTCACATCTAAGGATTGTCCTGGGCTCGCCAGAGAAGTAATAGTCGCATGCACAGCAACGGCGGCGACGTTCTTTAACTTAGGATCGGTTTTATCATCAATCTGTACACCAAACTGCTTAAGCATATTAACGACAGATTGACTGGTAAATTTAACTTGAGAGCGATCACCCGTCCCATTTAACCCGACGACTAAGCCATAACCCACGAGTTGGTTATCACGCAGACCTTGCACATCGACAATATCCATCAAGTAGCGGCTTTGCTCTTCCGCTTGCAGTGTACCAGTAGCCAAAAGTAACAATAATAAACAACGTAGCATCAAAATATCCTTTGCTAGAGCGGGAACCATGGACTATTGAAATAGCGAGAAGCCCATCCCATAGCATTACTGTCGGCAATGGCACCTTGACCACCATAGATAATTCGGGCATCGGCAATACGTTGCGACGATATCGTATTGTCATTACCTATATCATCAGCACGTATAATGCCAAGTAAGCGTAAATACTCATCGCCCTGATTCAATCGCAGCCATTTTTCACCACGTATCAACAAGGTACCATTAGGTAAAACCTTAGAAACAGTTACAGTGATTGAACCTGATAACTGGTTTTGCTGTGTACTTGAGCCTGCACCATTAAACCCTCTCGAAAAAGAGGTTTTACCGTCAGCATTGGCCGTTTTATCACCAATATTGCCCGCAAGTCCCATACCCATATCTTGTTCTTTGTTGGTCTTGGTATCCGCTTTCTTACTCGAATAGGTTTTTTCATCTAACGCGACGGTTAAAATATCGCCCTCACGGAAAGCACGTTTATCCTTAAAAAGTGTCAACATGAAACCGGGACGATAAAGACTGCCATCCTTTGCATCTGGCAGGCTGTAGTCAATCTCAGGCGGTGCCCACTCTTTAGTGCCAGGTTTAGTCTCCTTATCTGGAATATGCGACATACAACCCGATAACAGTGCAAACCATAAAAACCATAACCAACGCATGATTGCCTCTCTAAACCGATTGATTGAGGAACTTGAGCATATCGTCTGAGGCTGACACAACTTTGGCATTCATCTCATATGCTCTCTGCGTGGAAATCATTTCGACCATTTCCTCCACCACGTTGACGTTTGCGCCCTCTAGCGCACCCTGTCTTAAAGCACCTAAAGCTTGATCACCCGCCACACCTTCAACCGCCACACCCGATGCAGCAGTTTCACGGTAAAGGTTGTCACCTCGAGCTTCTAACCCTGCTGGATTAGTAAAGTTAACAAGCGTGATTTGACCTAAATCTTGAGGTTCAGCTTCACCCGCCATTTTCGCTGTGACAACACCATCGTTAGCAATGGTAACGGTTAGCGCATCTTCAGGGATCACGATATTAGGCACTAAAGGTAAACCTTGTGACGTGACCATCATGCCTTCACTACTGCGATAAAACTGACCGTCACGGGTATAAGCAAGATCGCCATTTGGCTCTTCTACTTGGAAAAAACCATGACCTTCGATCGCTAAATCCAACTGCTGACTGGTATTTTGCATATCCCCAGTAGTGAATATTTTTTGAGTACCAACGACTCTCGTTCCTGCACCTAATTGCAGACCCGATGGCAGATTATTCAGTGCATCAACCTGTCCACCTGGCTGACGTTGAACCTGATAAAACAGATCATTAAACGCAACACGGTCACGCTTAAAACCTGTGGTATTCACGTTTGCCAAGTTGTTGGCAATCGCAGTCATTTTCGTATCTTGTGCTGTTAGGCCGGTTTTACTTACCCATAACGCTGATTGCATACCAATAATCCTTAAACATTGCCCAGCAGACGATTACCAGCCTCGGCCAGCTTTTCTGCACTTTTCATTAACTTAACTTGAATCTCAAATTGACGACTCAAATCCATAGATGCAATAAGCTCTGACACGGCCTGCACGTTACTCGACTCAAGGAAGCCACTATCCACTAACACACCTTCATCTTGTGGCACTGCTTGGCCATCACGACGATAGAGCAACCCATCTTGCCCCTTTTGCATTAAGGCAAAGTCAGGATTCACTAGCTTTAATCGGCCCACTTCCTCAATGATCCCGCCTTCAGAGGGTAAAACACTGACTGTGCCGTCTTCACCCACAAAGACATCTTTATGCTCAGGCAACGCTATCGGCCCATCAACGCCTAATACAGGTCGGCCATCGATAGTCAGTTGCCCCTCGGCATTGGTCTCAATTGCACCTGAACGGGTGTATGCTTCAACACCGTCAACAGCCACACTGAACAAGCCACGATCGCGGATCGCTAAATCCAATGAACGGCCCGTAGGATTGATCACCCCACTTTGCTGGCTAAAACCACTACTCTCAGTCTGTGCCATAACCCTTGTGTTCAAACTATTACCTTGAACAGCTAAAGGCACGGCATTAACGCGCTCAAGGTCGGCTTTAAATCCTGCAGTTTCAGCGTTAGCCAAGTTATTCGCGCGAATACTTTGCGCCTCAAGAATACGAACTGCACCACTGGCGGCGGTATAAAGCATCTTCTCCATGTCAGTGTCTCTTCTTAAATGGCATTAAGTAATGCTTGTTGCATAGTCGAGTTCACATCAAGAACTTTGGCGTTGGACTGATAGTTACGCTGAGCCGACATGAGGTTAACCATTTCAGCAGTGGTATCCACATTCGAGCCCTCTAAATACCCCCCCGTTACAGTGCCCATAGTGCCTGTAGATGGCGCCCCCATAATCGCTTGCCCAGCGGTATTTGTAGCCACCCAAGCATTGTTACTCACGGCCGATAAACCGTTGGGATTACTAAAGTTTGCGAGGACGACCTGACCTTGTAATTGATCTTGGCCGTTAGTATAAGTGCCATACAACATGCCATTGTCATCCAGACGCACACCTTTCAATTCACCCGAGGTGTAACCGTCTTGAGATAAACTCGAGTTGTTGTATTTGGCGGCATACTGAGTGCTTTTATCGAAGTTGATATCAAATTTAAGCGGTGATGCCCCATTACCCAATGTAAGGTCGAAGGTATCCTTTGTTGTAGTTGGATCTAAAATGCCTTTTGAATCAAATTTTAATGTTGTTTGGTCTGGCAGAAGAGTCCCATCCAGAGTGTAATTAACAGTCCACTCATTCGGCGCTGTTTTTACATAATACTGAGTCACCACATGCTCAGTACCCAAAGAGTCGTAGACACTGGTGGTACCAATAGAGTGATAACTATCAATATTTTTAGGATCAAATGGCACGGCTGGGACAGCTGGGGGAATAACATCGACTCTCGCATCGAGATTTGAAACCATGCTGACATTCGTTGTGGCTTTAGCCGCTAAAGAAGCCGTTTGTACCTGTAAGTCACCCGCATTACCGGTTTGTAATCTTCCCGTCGCATTCACAGAATATCCCTGTAAACGATTACCGACTGGATCGGTTATAAAGCCTTGATTGTCCTTATGGAACATCCCTGCTCTAGCATACATGGCGCCGCCATCATTCCCCTTGAGAACAAAAAATCCTTCGCCTTGGATCCCCATATCAAGCTGACGACCGGTATAAGTTAAGCTGCCACCTTTAGAGAAGTTTTGGCTCGTTGACATCACGCCAACGCCACCCGCCTGACCACCATTATAAATTGATGCAAATTCACTACGGCCACCGCGAAACCCACTCGTCGATGCGTTAGCAATGTTATTACTGATAGTGTTGAGATCTTGAGTCGTCGCCTGTAAACCACTTAAAGCTATGTTAAATGACATCTTAATATCCTATAAAAATAATTTACGAAACTTCAGAAATATTGAGCACAGAAACAACCCCAACACCATGGCCCATTTCAGCCATCATCATGCCGGATGCACTGGAGAAATGGATTCTCTCGATCGGTGCCTTAATATACGTTGGCGCAACTAAACTATTTTCACCTAGTGTCGCCTTAGCTTTGATTTCATATTGGCCTGCAGACAACCCCAGCTCAGCAGGATCGATAGAGAACCGAACATCACCAACATCCTGAGCACCGAGTTGAATAGTGCTAACGACCTGACCTTGTGCATCGATAATTTCAAGATCTAAGCCTTCAGCTGCATTCTCTAAATACACTTTGCCTTCAACCGCTTCACCATCGAGCTGAAACTCAGACACAGGCACCATGGCATTCTTACCAATCAAAGATGCCGACTGTACTATGCCCAAATTTTCCATCATGACCATTTGGCTTGATTGATTCTTCCGCATTCCCTCTAAGCTTTCGACCTGCGAAAACTGCGCTAATTGAGAGATATACTCAGCACTGTTAAGCGGTTTAGTGGGATCTTGATTCTTGATTTGCGCGATCATTAAGGTCATAAATTCATTCTTTAATGACGCAGCATCATTCCCTGGTACCGCTAATGCACCTGCAGGATTCTGAATCGAGTTGTTACCAGAGCGAGCCAATTCCATTGCTATTTATTCCCTAGTTGCAATAAACCTTGCTGCATAGAACGCGCACGATTCATTATTTCAACACTGGTTTCAAATGAACGACTTGCCGCCATCATGTCAGCCATTTCTTCAATCGTGTTCACATTAGAGTAAGCAACATAGCCTTGTTCATTGGCAAAGGGATGATTCGGCTCATAACGCATATCCAATGGGGCATCCGCTTGGACTATGTCACTCACTTCAATCGAAGCACCAATCGCACCTTGTTGAGTCGCATCGTAAATAGTCGCAAATACGGGTTTTAATGCTCGATAAGCCGACTCAGGGTTTTCGGCGGCAGTTCCAGCGTTAGCTAAGTTACTCGCGACCGTATTTAAACGTATGGTCTGAGCATTCATGCCAGCACCCGCTATTTGATAAATATCGCCAAATGACATACAGGCTCCTAACGACCTTCAATAGCAGACTTTAGACCGGCTATTTTCATGTTTAAAAATGTCAAACTCGTTTGATAATCCATCGCATTCTGTGAATATCTTGCCTGTTCCTTACCGAGTTCCACGGTATTATCATCGGCAGAATTTTGATAAGGCATGCGATAAGCGAGGTTGTACTCTTGATTCATCTGCATGCCTGCTTCAACTTGCTTCATGGCCGCTTTGAAATCCAAATCCCTCGCTTTGTACCCCGGAGTTTCGGCATTGATTAAATTACTCGCTAATACCTTGCTTCTCTCCACTCTAAAATCGAGTGTCTGAGGATGTATTCCTAATGCTTTATCAAGGTTGATAGCCATCTCAACTCCTAGTACTGTATGCGTAATTAATTTAGATGGTCGAGCAGCTTACAATTAGCATGCCAATATACTTATTCATATAAAACAGTTGGTTAAATGAAATCGCTATTGATATACGGAAAGTTCTTTTCCCTCACTTTCTTACTGAGCATAGGGTTACTTCCGCTCAATGTGCACGCGAAAGGGAAGATCACGGCGACAGAACAAATATCTCAGCAAATGACAAACTCCGTAGCCGCAGAGATAGCTAAGTGGCAACAATCGCAAGGGATCAAAAAAGTCAGCAAAAAAATCACACTGCACATTCCTTCCAGCACAGCCAAGCTAAAAACGTGTAGCACGGCGCTCCAAGTCGAGGCTGCTAAAGGGCTCCCATTCGGTCGGATCCAACGAAAAATAAGCTGTGCCTCTGAAGGCTGGTCACTCTATGTTCGAGCTAAGGTTGCTCTCAGCGCCTACATTCCTGTTGCCAACAAAACGCTTAAGAGAGATGAAGTTGTCACATCAGAAAATCTACAATGGCAAATGTTGCCCTTAACTGCGTCAGATCAAGACATTATTACTGATGAAAAACACATTTTAGGGCAAGCGGTTGCCAGAAAAATAATCAAAAACAAACCCATAAGAGCAAGCAATTTAAGTGCACCAGAACTCGTGAGCATAGGGGATGAAGTGATTATCGAAGCAGTCAGTGCCACCTTTTATGCCAATATGATTGGGATTGCTATGGATGCGGGTAAACAAGGTGATGCCATTAGAGTGAGGAATAGTAGTTCAGGGAAAATCATTACCGCTTACCCCATAGCTAAGGGGAGAGTTGAAACCCGTTTTTAACATTTAAGCCACCTTAGGATAAATTTAAAAATTTATTTTAGATTTATCCTATTTAGGTCGCCTATATCTAATATCTAGCCATTTATGACGATGAACATCTATGGAAATTAATAAAATTAGCAGTGCCTTGAGCACTGAGTTCAGCACGAGTAAGAGCGCTAATACGCCCAGAAAGCCCGTTGAATCAGAAAATCTATCAACGCCAACACGACAAGATATTAGTCACGACTGGCAATTGTTAGAACAAACCCAGAAAGAGTTACATACCATCTCCGACGTTGACACAGATAAAGTTGCTGCTATACGTCAGGCTTTAAGTAATGGAAGCTTTGAGCTGAGCTTAGATAAAATTGCAGATAAGATATTGATACAGCATGGATAATAGTCAAGTAAATAAGCGCGAACTTGTTCAAAGTTTAATTCGCGATATTCGTCAAGATCTTGAGGGATATAGTCAATTAAAATCAATGCTTAAGCACCAACGTGAATTAATGCAACGCAGGGATAATGATGCGCTCTTAGCCCATAACGAGCGTCAAACTGCGCTGTGTAACAAGTTAGCTTTGAGAGCCAAACAGCGAAGCGAAAATCTCGCGACACTAGGTTTTAATAGTGACAATAGTGGCATGAGACGCTTAATCACGGCGCTACCTGATCATCTAAGACCGCAAATAAAAATGTCATGGGACAACTTGCAGCTGTTAGTTAAAGATAGCCAAACAGCCAATGAAACCAACGGCAGATTACTCGTAATACAGCAAGAAACGATTAACCGTATCCTGAATCAAGATGGCCAACACCATGAAATCGATTACGGTGCCAAACGCTAATTAAACTGAATTATTGAGAGTTACCAAAGCCCTCGCTAATGGGACATAGTTTAAAAGGTGGCTCTCAGCTGTAATGACACAGCGCCTATTGGCCTTTATTCTTGTAATAGAAACCCGCCATATCATCAACAATAGCCTGTTCACGGCGCGCCACTTGTGCTTGTTCTTGTATATGTGTTTGTTTTTCAAGCCACTTCAAACCCTGCTGACGCCCTAATTGCTTACGCCATAGGCGATCAATACGCAGCTGTTCCTGCTGTAGAAAGACCTCCTTTTGAGCTAACTTCACCCGCATAGGCTCTAACACTTGCGCCATACTTGCGGAATTTTGCCAGAGCAAAACATTTGAGCCCTCTTTCGCACCACGATAAGTCAATATCATTTGGGTTAAGGCTTGATGTTGTTGTTGATTTAGTTGGACGCTTAGGCTGGAATCATCGCGTTTTTGCCCTAGCTGCGCTAATTTCTTTTCAGCTTGAACACGTAACTTAGAGAGATGACGCTGGCTCATATCCCATAACTCCCATCAACTGTTCCAATTGCACTAAACTTTCAGCCAAATTGACTTTACTGTGTGTGGTCTGGCGTAAAAATCGCGCCATCTCCGGATACACTCGCACGGCAAGATCCATTTCAGGATCTTGGCCAGCTTGGTAACCACCTAATGGTAATAAGTCTCTGACCTCATTGTAACGGCTCAAAAGATGTCTAAAGATCTGACTCTGTTCAATGCTGCTAGAGGTCGCTATGTGCATGGCTAAGCGACTCACTGACGCATTAATATCAATCGCTGGAAAATGTCCTTGCTCGGCCAATTTACGACTTAACACTATATGGCCATCTAAAATGGCTCTAGCTGCGTCAGCAACTGGGTCCTGCTGATCATCACCCTCGGCCAATACGGTATAAAACGCGGTTAGCGTTCCCGTTGGGTGCTCACCATTACCTGCCATTTCAACCAGTCTAGGTAACTGTGCAAATGCCGATGGCGGATAGCCTTTGGTTGCAGGAGGCTCACCTAGACTAAGGGCGATTTCACGCTGTGCCTGAGCATAACGAGTCAATGAGTCGACTAATAGCAACACTTGCTTACCTTGATCTCTAAAAGCACAGGCAATGGAGTGGGATAACCGCATAGCACGTAATCGCATCAGCGGTGTGGTATCCGCAGGAGCTGCGATAATCACGGCCCGTTTACGCCCTTCTTCACCGAGTGTTTCTTCAATAAACTCTCTAACTTCACGACCACGCTCACCAATCAGGCCAACCACCACGACATCGGCCTCAGTAAAACGAGTCATCATGCCTAATAGCACACTCTTACCCACACCCGAGCCCGCAAAGAGCCCAAGTCGCTGACCTCTGCCAATGGGCAACAGACTATTAATGGCACGGATCCCCACATCAAGCGGCTGACGGATAGGCTGGCGCAGCAAAGGGTTGTAACTCGTATGGGATTGCGGAACTTGTGAAATGTCAGTGAGGTCGCCCAGTGAGTCTAGTGGCTGTCCAAGCCCATCAAGCACCCTACCAAGCAATCCATCACCGATAGCAATCGTTTGTTCATCCGTAATAGGTAGCACTCTGGCGCCTGGCATCAAGCCCTGTGTAGGCTCAATCGGCATAAGGCACAATACGTCACGGTGAAAACCAACAACTTCTGCCTCAATTAAACGCCCATTTCGCCCTTCAATCTGACAACGGTCACCCATGCCAAGCTGACAGCCAACGGCCTCAAGCAACAAACCATTGACTCGAATGAGACGTCCATAAACCCTTGCAACTGGAACCTGAGGCCAATCGTCATGAAATACATCAGACTCCAATCTCAGCCTCATTCAACTTGGTTTCAACCTGCTTCATGCAGGCATCGAGTCGCGTTTCGACTGAAGCATCTGCATCGGATTTATCACTTACAATACGACAACTGCCCGCAGAAATACTGCTATCTGCGATGAGGTTCCAGCCACGGATTTTATCTTCCGAGAGCTCTTTTAATTTCACAACCGCACTTGGTTCTAAATGGATTTTGACATCCGCTTGATCATCGGGCAACGCACTCAAGGTTTCTTCAACAAGCTTAAGGATTTGTTGCGGCTGCAGTGTTAATTCGCAGCGGATCACTTGTTGTGACACTCGGCGCACTAAATCCAAGATCAAATTCTGCTGCTCACGTACCTGCTTTGCATGGCCGTCTTCGAGTAGTTCTCTCAAGGCACCTAGCGGTACAAGTAAACTGTTGAGCTGCTCATCGATGGATGCTCTACCCGCTGACTGCCCATCTAACCGACCTTGATGAAAACCAGCTGCATGTCCAGCAATGCGTCCTTCTTCTATGCCAGCCTCATAACCCGCACTCTTACCTTGAATAACACCTTCATCATAACCCTCATCGAATGCTTGTTGATAACTTTGAAAATCACTGCCCGCATCGGAATTTGATTCAACCGCATCGTGTAATGCAGGAAAACGATAACGACGAGCGAGATTGGTATTTAGACGCCAACGAGAATGCTTGTTTTCCATTAAACAACGACCTGTTCTTCAAATAGCTGCAATTCAATTTCACCTTCTTGCATTAATTGCTTCGCCAGTTCCATTATCTCTTTACGCGCCCCACTCGCTCGGCTAACAGGTACACCACCTAACGCTTCTATTTGTGTTTCAATCGCTGACGACATACGTTTAGGCAAGGCATTGAGCAAGGCATCTTTTAATTCAAAATCAATGCCTTTTAATGCTAACGATAGGGTTTCAGAAGGTACCTGTCCTAATAAGGTCTGCAACGTTTCTTGCTTTTGTCGCCCAAGAATAATGAAGTCAAACATGTTATCGGTGACATCAATCGCCATCTGCTTATCATGGAGTTTGATCATTTCCATCAACTGTTCTCTGTCGCCTTCGAAGCGATTGAGGATATCGGCAACCTGTTTGACACCCGCCACTTGCGTGTGACTTTTCTCCATTGCCATCAACATGCAGCGCTCAACCAGCTCCCGCAGTTCCTCAACAACGTTGCGGTCTAATTCGCCAAGTTGCGCAATACGAACGAGCACCTCATCTTGGCTATCACTAGGCAACATTTTTAAGATTTTAGCGGCACTTTCTGGTGGTAATAATCCCAACAATACCGCTTGCAACTGGCAGTGCTCATGGGTGATTTCACGGGCAAGTAATTGGGGGTCAACCCATTCGAGACGCTTAACGAGCACTTTAATCTCATCACCATAAATACTATCGATAAGACTTTTAGAGACTCTGTCTCCCAAAGCGATATCGAGTGTCTTTTGTAAATAGGACCGTGAGGCTCTGGCGATACCCGATTGTTCTTTATAGCGTTGGAAAAAACGGCTGAGTACTGCCTCGGCTTCTTGCTGGGTAATACTCGATAACCGCGCCATTTTATGGCTTAAGTGTTGCACATCGTTACGATCCAAATGCGCCATGACCATGGCAGCACCTTCTTCTCCCATACTCAGTAATAACATGGCCGCTTGGGCGTAATTGTCCATCTTAATTTCGATTGAATTATTCACCGTCTTTATCGCCTATCCAATGAGCTATCACTTCTGCAACACGCGCGGGTTCTTTGTTTGCGAGCAAGGCTAAATGCTCCATTTTAACGGTCAAAGGTGAGCCGGGCTCGGGTAAACCTTGACTGCCTAGCCAGTCGGCACTCGGTAACTGATGTGCTTGATTTGGTAAAGTTTCGGCGGAATGCCCATCGAGTGCAGCAGCGGAAGCGGCACTTAATGCAACGGGCTCAATTCTAGGCGCAGTAATTTGAGCGGTTCAGGTCAAGTGCTTAACCAGCGGCCTTAATACGAACAAAATAAGTCCAAAGCCAAGGATGCCGCCTATGATGTAGCGTAAATAAGCTTGGTAATTTTCTGATTGCCACCAAGGTGACGGCGTAAATTCCGCTGTAACAGTTGGGGTAAACTCAAAGGCATTGATGGTAAAACTGTCACCTCTCGCCGCCGAAAAGCCGATGGCATCCTTGACCATATTGCCAAACTTAACCAGTTGAGCCTCTTCATTAAATGCTCCTTGACCCGTAGCACTATTAATAAGCACTGAAACTGAGAGGTTTTCGAGCTGCATTTGTTGATAACGAACATGACGCACAGAACGACCAACGTCATATTGACGACTTTCTTCCTGCTTCAAATTACGGGTCTTATCATTCGTCGCCTCTTTGCCTGCTTGGGGTGGCTTATTACTTAAAGCTCCGGGAATTCCCGCGGCAATACTATTACTTGAATCATCGACACTCGTACGCTCTTGAGTCACGACATTTTGCGGATCGAGTGACTCCTTAGTTTCTTCCACCTGATTGAAGTTTACTTTTGCAGTCACCCGCACTTGGAAATTATCTTGACCAAGCACAGGCTCGAGCATAGAGGCGGCATTAGCCACTAAGCTATTCTCAAGTTCACGCGTGTACTGTAACTGCTTGTTTCTAGACTGGCTAAGGTCTTGATTGCCTGAAATGTTCTCACTTAAATATCGACCATCTTGATCGACAACTTTGATATTACTGGCCGTTAGTCCAGTCACACTGCCAGCAACCAAATTAACAATAGCCTCAACTTGTGTTTCAGAGAGTCGAGTATTCGGATCTAGCTGCAGCATGACGGAAGCCGTCGGCAGTTCAGGCTCCTGACGGATAAACAAAGTTTGTTTAGGTATCGCCAAATGAACTCTTGCGGCACGGACCGACTTTAACGACATGATAGTGCGAGCTAATTCACCTTCTAAACTATGGCGATACTTAGCTTGTTCCATAAATTGACTCGTGCCGAGTGCGGTATTGTCGAGTGCCTCCATACCCGAAGGTACTTTCGCTTTTACCCCTTTTGCGGCCAAAAGCATACGCGCATTACCGACTTGCTCTTCTGCAACGAGGACTGCCCCAGTATTAGCCTCGAGGCGATAATCAATGCCTTCTGCATCCAAGACATTTAACACTTGAGAGGTATCGACATTTTCTTGGCTGCCATATAAAGGTCGATACCCTGCAGTAGCAGTCCATAACATCAACACTATGACACTGGCGACAACCACCGCAAGTAAAGCTAAGGCGATAACCTGACGATCACCACGGTTAAAACGATGCCATTTTTGGGTCATGCCAGCAATGAATCCTGACGAAGATTCAGTCCCGGTAATATCCTGACCTGATTGAACAAAAGTGGTAGACATTCACACAATTCCTTAAATAGGCATCTTCATTACATCGTCAAATGCTTGCACAAGACGATTACGAATTTGGAGCATAGTCGCAAATGACAAACTGGCTTTTTGCGAAGCCACCATAGCACCGACGAGATCATCGCTTTTTCCACTATCGACAGCCGCCATCGCCATAGAGGATTGGTTCTGATCTTGGTTAACGGCAGAAACTTTACTCTTAATCAAGTCAGTGAATGACCCATAAGCCATACCATTATCGGCAGGGTTTGAAGTGATGTTGATCGCCCCTTTAGCCACTTCACGATGAATGTTTAAGGTTTCCATTAACATATTTGAGCTAACAATCGCTCCATTAGACATAATCCATTCCTATTACTTTTTGATTGCTCTAAGCTGCTCGACCCGCTTGCTCTAATAACATTTCAATATCAATACCCGCTTCCCGCATTTGTACGAGGCGATATCTTAAGGCTCTAGTCGTCATCCCTAGCGCCTCTGCACTTAATGTGCGTTGCCCATTAAAACGTTTAAGTACATCAATAATATATTGAAACTCAGCCTGCTGTTTTGACGCTTTAAGTCCATCTGAGGCGCCTAAAGGCTCCAACTCAAGCATCTCTTCTTGAATGTTTAACCCGAGTTCCGCAACTTGAATCGCCTGACCTCTACGCATCACTAATGCGCGTTGAATACAATTTTCTAGCTCTCTTACATTTCCGGGCCAATCATAGTTAACGAGCACTTGTCTTGCGTGCTCACTGAAGTAACAGCGACTTGAGCAATCAGATTGGCCATATAAATTTAAGAAATGTTCAGCTAGAGGCAGGATGTCAGCCTTTCGTTCTCTTAAAGGCTTAATTTTCAGAGGTAAAACATCTAATCGATAGAACAAGTCCTCCCTAAAATGTCCAAACTCCACGGCTTGTCTTAAGTCGCGATTGGTAGAGGCAATGACTCTGATATCCAGTGGTATAACATGCTGGCCACCAAGTCTTTCGACTTCACGCTCCTGTAGCACCCGAAGTAACTTCGCCTGTAACGGCAAGGGCATTTCACCAATTTCATCGAGTAATAAAGTACCGCCATTGGCCTGCTCAAATTTTCCTGCCTTATCACAAATGGCACCAGTGAAGGCACCTTTGACATGCCCAAAGAGAACGGACTCAAGAATACTTTCAGGGATGGCAGCGCAGTTAATCGCAACGAAAGGCTTATGTGAACGGGAGGAGTGACGATGAATATAACGAGCAAGCGGTTCCTTACCAGTACCACTTTCACCCAATAATAAAACACTGGCCTCAGTAGTTGCGGCGCGATGGGCCAACATCAACAATTGTCGACTAACAGAAGCCGCGACAACCAAACTAGAATCAGGTAATTCTAAACGGTGTAATCGCTGAATGGAGGCAAGTAGCTGCTCAGTTTCTACGGGGATTAATAGATAATCCTGTACGCCAGCACGCATTGCTGCGGCTGCCAACTCACCTTGCTCTGGTGCGAGTAACGCGACGATATTACGGCCAGGAAAACGGGCAAGATAAGACTTCACATCACAAGGACTACAATCCGACAAGTTAACGATAGTGAGCCAAGGTAATTCCATTGCATCACTCCACAGGTAAAAATCCTCCTGTGTTATTTTGCATGCAAGTTCCGCAGATATGTTTAACCCTTCAATCCGTATACTTAGGCCACCCACTCACTAACTCCCTCTCGTTTACAGTACATGAAATAACACCTTAATTTAGACCTATAAGTATCTGTGCTTGAATGTATATAAAAGCTATTACTACTTACTTATCCATCTAGATGAATGAGCAATAAATAACTCAAGCCATTAAGAACAGTAAAAACAAATGCGGAAGCGAAATGCGGAAGATATATTTCCGCATGTAATATCAAAGCCAGCGATAGAGAACTACACACAATGAGTATCCACATTGACAATGGCTAAGGATATGCCCTCAACTAAATAAGGTTTAAACGTGTTCCAGTGCAATCATCGATAAGAAATGTGACCAGCAACAAAGTTTAAGGTATCACCGAATTATATGAATCAATTGCTACCAACCATGAAAGGTCTAAAAGAAAAACCGCAAAAAAGTGATGCATATAACTTAGGACTGACTTATACCAAATATATTTGTAAAATAATATATGACAATGATAAAAATGCACCATCGATACTTTTAAAATAGTGACAAAATTTAACCACCAATGTTTAATATTAAATAAACCACAAACTATAGCGCACAAAAAAACAATGAAAATCAAAGACAAAAAGATTTGCAACACAATGTCATCATTAATAATCAATATGTAAATGCTGACATAAATATTGCCCGCCAAAATATCGACAAATGTCAAAATAATATCTAACCGCCTTTTTATTGACGCTAAAATGCAAAACCTAAAGCATTAATATCTTCTTACACAATCTCAAAACAAACATTTTGTTCACAACCAACTTTACCCTACAATTCTATTCACATATATTTCAGCATTTCTTATAATTATTATTGAATACTTAAGCCTTATTAACTTATCATCCTCGTCGTTTAAAACAGAGTCGAACCTAAAGTTCAACGCTTAACTGTTTTAAGAAATTCATTAATCCTTAACGATAAAGAAATAAATATTTAGGCACTCTGTTTGTGTATGTTTTTTATGCGCCAACTGAATCACGGAGGTAGCCAAGCAGCATTCTAGTAGTAAAAACACGTTTAATAGGAAGAACAATGAAGACGACGGCGAAAGCTAGGCTTATAAAATCAAATTCCAATGAAATAATTAGACCTATTATGCTAGTTCAAGAAAAGCTAGCGAGAACGCGATTATTGCAACAGCTAGAAAAGCTACATCGTCCACTTATCGATGCCATAAATAATATCCTATCTCCGCTACTAAGACAGGGTCATCCCGCTGTTTCGGGGTCAACGTTAACAGAACCTAGAACACCTGTCGTTCCAGAACATTGCTATTCATGGTTTGTATTAAAACATCATCAAAATACCCTCGGTTATTGGAGAATTGATCGCTGCACGCTCGATCAATTGGCGAGTAATTATTACGGTAATACCTCAACACCATTAAGTTCTCCTTTGAGAAACCCCAGCCAATCTGAATTTAGGTTAGCCAAAAAGTTGCTACTTTCCGTAGTGGAGGAGCTACCTAATAGCACGATCGAAACCAATAATCTTGAAGTTGAGCTCATAAAAGGCCATATGCCACTCGCAGTATCGGCAGTATGGTCGTTCAATTTTACCAATGGCCCACTAACCCCTCCAATGCTCTTTTGCTTAACTGAGCATTTACTGGGGCATCTGGCCGAACAGCCTAAGAAATCTGAAGTATCTGCGGATTTACCCGCAAAACTAGCCGTCTGGCTAAAAAGTCTCCCCATAAAAATGCAGCTGACATTAGGGCAACATAGCATCCCTGTGCAATCACTCAGCCAATTAAAAACTGGGGATATTTTACCTATTAATCTCTATCCAAAAACCTTGTTATCAATCGGAAACACACCGCTATTTCATGCCTCAGTGCATAGTCATGAAGGACAGATGGTAGCGAAATTGACCCAAGATATTTATCAGCATGAGGAGCATGACATTGGCTGAACAATCTATTTTATCGGATGATGATTTTCTATTAGAGGACGATATTTTCTCTGAGAGAGCATTTTCAAAGCCGGACACCCATAACCATAAATTGAAAAATAATAATTTTTTTCAACAACTTCCTGTTCAAGTTACTCTCGAACTGGCCAGTGCTGAAATGTCTTTAGGCGAACTAAATCGTATGGGAGAAGGTGATGTTATCGCACTCGACCGTATGGTAGGTGAGCCGCTGGATATCAGAGTAAATGGTGCACTATTAGGAAGAGGCGAAGTCGTAGAAGTGGCAGGCAGATATGGCGTACGTTTGCTGGAAATAGAGAGCATTACTCTCGATGGGACAAGTAACGAATGATAGTTCGGGTATTGTTACTGGCGATTCTATTGTTTGCTCCCCAAGCCCTCGCATCGGAAGGACTGACCTTATTCACACTGGATAGCGCTCAAGACAGTCAAGCAGTTAACATTAAACTCGAAATTTTAGCGCTCATGACGGCCATTAGTTTCTTGCCCATCATGCTGATGATGCTAACCAGTTTTACTCGTATTATCATTGTATTAGCAATTCTCCGACAAGCTCTCGGACTACAACAAAGTCCCCCTAACCGAGTGCTTGTTGGGATAGCATTAGTACTCACTATCTTTATTATGCGCCCAGTGGGAGACAAAATTTATAAGGAAGCTTATTTGCCCTATGACCAAGGTAAGATCGAATTGATGGAGGCTGTCTCAATAGCCAAAGTCCCTTTAACTCGATTTATGCTGGCGCAGACAAGGGAAACTGATCTTGAGCAAATGCTGAAAATAGCTAACGAACCCACACACATGAAAGCAGCAGAGGAAGTCCCCTTTTTTGTCCTTATGCCCGCATTTGTACTGAGTGAACTCAAAACAGCTTTCCAAATTGGCTTCTTACTTTTCTTACCTTTCTTAGTTATCGACTTGGTTGTCGCAAGTGTCCTCATGTCTATGGGGATGATGATGTTGTCACCGTTAATTATTTCTCTCCCATTTAAACTGATGGTTTTTGTATTAGTCGATGGTTGGGCTATGACGGTAAGCACCTTAACCGCAAGTTTTGGGTAGCTAGATGGACATCAATGAACTGACCTCGCTCTTTGCTGACTCAATGTTTCTCGTCATCATCATGGTTTCTGTGTTGGTGACACCGGGACTCATTTTAGGCTTAATCGTTGCGATATTTCAGGCTGCGACACAGGTCAATGAACAAACCTTGAGTTTTCTGCCAAGGCTTATCATTACTCTACTTATGGTTCTGTTTTCAGGCCATTGGCTCATACAACAGCTAAGTGATTTATTTGACAGGCTGTTTATGAATATTCCTCATATTATCGGTTGATATGCTTTCCCTCACCTCAACCGAACTCAGCATGTTAATCGGCAGCCTTTGGTGGCCATTCTGCCGGATCATGGGGGCATTTATGATAATGCCCTTGTTAGGTAATTCTTATGTGCCTGCAACAGTAAGAATTTTTCTTGCCTTAAGTATTGCAGCGCTTATTGCACCTATGCTGCCACCCGTTCCCGCTGTCGATGCGCTCTCGCTTGGATCATTATTTTTAGCCATAGAGCAACTACTGACTGGATTTATGCTCGCGCTATTTTTAACCATTTTAATCCATGTGATGACCATGCTTGGCACTATTATGTCGATGCAGATGGGTCTAGCGATGGCGGTGATGAACGATCCTGCTAATGGCGACACCAACCCCATTCTCAGTGAATGGTTACAAATCTTTGGTACATTGATTTTTCTGGCTCTTGACGGTCATTTAGTCGGGCTCAACATCATTGTTGATAGCTTTCGTTTATGGCCAATTGGAAATGGGATTTTTGACTTACCGCTAATGGGATTGGTTAGTCGAATGGGCTGGCTATTTGCTGCATCGCTGATGCTCGCCATACCCGCAGTACTCGCTATGTTAATGGTTAACATCACTTTTGGTGTATTAAGCCGTGCTGCGCCGTCATTAAACATCTTCTCGCTCGGGTTTCCCATGACCTTGTTGATGGGCTTGATTTGCGTCTTCCTTTCGTTAAGCGGCATTCCAACTCGTTACAGTGATCTGTGCTTAGACGCATTAACTGCAATGTACCAATTTATCGGAGGGATCTCATGAGTAAAACGCCCCAACAAGATAAAACAGAAGAAGCTACACCGCAGAAAAAGCGTAAAGCGAGAGAAGAAGGCCAAGTTCCACGCTCTAAAGATCTTGCCTCCGCAGCACTGGTCGT
Organism: Shewanella sp. SM20; assembly: GCF_025654545.1. Taxonomy (NCBI): domain Bacteria; kingdom Pseudomonadati; phylum Pseudomonadota; class Gammaproteobacteria; order Alteromonadales; family Shewanellaceae; genus Shewanella; species Shewanella sp. SM20. The sequence continues at coordinate 24,850 of NZ_JAKKRK010000025.1, forward strand.
TGGTTGCTCTGTGATGCTGACCAGTAATGCGGATTGGTTTGCGACGAGAGTCAGTGGATTAGCTAAATACAATATGCTGCTCACGCGGGCAGAGTTAGATCAACCAGACATCATGATGCGCCATCTTGGCGCCAGCCTAGTCGAAATGCTAAGCATCTTAGGCCCACTATTCATCATGGTTGCTCTGTTGGCCGCAGTTGCAGGAGCCTTACCTGGGGGGCCGATATTTAATTTTGGAAATGCTAATTTTAAGTACAGTCGAATCGATCCTCTTGCCGGTATCGGAAGAATATTTTCCGCTCAATCTCTTGTTGAGTTACTCAAGTCATGCCTAAAAATTGTGTTACTGATCGGAATTATGTTGGTTTTCTTGAATGGTCACTTACAAGAACTACTTAGCTACAATCAACGCCCTATTGATGAAGCGGTTCGTGATGGCATCAATCTACTGTCGCAAGGCATGTTTTATCTTGGTACTGGGCTGCTCGTGATCGCCTTTATTGATGTGCCTTACCAATATTGGCATAACAGCAAAGAATTACGTATGTCACGCCAAGAGGTCAAAGACGAGCATACCCAGCAAGAAGGTAAGCCAGAGATTAAAGCTAAAATCCGCCAAATACAGCAACGAATGGCTCGCTCTCGGGCAGATACCACCATTCCAAAAGCGGATGTTCTCTTGGTTAATCCTACTCACTATGCCGTGGCATTAAAATACAATCCTGACTTAGCGGATGCGCCTTACGTCATCACTAAAGGCACCGAAGAACTCGCCCTCTATATGCGAGAACTCGCTAAAAAACATGATATTGAAATTATTGATATCCCACCGCTCACGCGGGCTATTTATCATTCAACGCAAGTCGATCAACAAATACCCAGTGCCCTTTTTATCGCCATAGCGCACGTATTAAGTTATGTCATGCAAATAAAAGCATCTCGTAAGGGCTTACAGCAGAAACCTGAGCCTTTACCACATTTTTTTATTCCCCCTAATTTACGTCACGATTAAAGGATTGCTTAACCTATGAATTGGCTTTCTCGCACCTTTTCAGGAAATTACAGCTATATCGGCATTCCAGTCATGCTGCTCGCTATTCTGGCGATGGTGATTTTACCGCTGCCTGCATGGCTACTGGACATTTTGTTTACATTTAACATAGTCCTTGCCGTCATGGTGCTGCTGGTGAGCGTCTCGATCAGGCGACCGTTAGAGTTTTCTGTATTCCCAACCTTATTGCTCCTTGCGACCTTAATGCGTTTGACCTTAAACGTTGCATCGACGCGCGTAGTACTCATTGAAGGTCATGAAGGAGGCGATGCTGCGGGTAAAGTGATCCAAGCCTTTGGTGAAGTCGTCATTGGCGGAAACTATGTCGTCGGTGCTGTTATCTTCTTAATTCTAATGATTATTAACTTTGTTGTAATCACTAAGGGTGGCGAGCGGATCTCTGAGGTATCGGCGCGATTTACATTGGATGCTCTACCGGGTAAACAGATGGCGATCGATGCCGATCTCAATGCTGGCACACTCACACACGAACAAGCCAGCTTACGTCGCCAAGATGTCGCCAGAGAAGCAGACTTTTATGGTTCCATGGATGGAGCCTCAAAATTTGTGAGAGGAGATGCCATCGCAGGACTCTTGATCTTAGCAATCAACATTATTGGCGGGATCAGCATAGGCATCTTTATGCATGATCTGAGTACAACAGAAGCCTTTAAAACCTATGCGTTATTAACCATTGGTGATGGCCTAGTTGCACAAATTCCATCATTACTACTCGCCACTGCTGCCGCAATTATTGTGACTAGGGTATCCGACGCAGAAGAAATGCCGACCCAATTGAGTCGACAGTTACTGGCTAACCCGAGAACCTTAGCCACTGCAGCCATTGTGATGGCGATTCTCGGTATCACCCCGGGCATGCCAGCACTGGTATTTTTATCTTTTGCAATACTACTAGGCTTTGCGGCGTGGAAACAAAACCAGAATAAGGCCTCCTTTACTGAAGAGAAAACTGAAGAACTCATAGAAACCAGCCTGACAGAACCTTCAGCGCCAAGCTGGGAATCCCTGCCTTTTACCGACATCATCGAAGTACGATTAGGCTATAGATTGGTTCATCTCGTCGAAAAAACCAAAGGAGCAGAATTACAAAAACGCCTAACAGGGATCAGACGTACCCTTTCAGAACAAATCGGATTTCTGCTATCGGAAGTAAGAGTGCGCGACAATCTAGCCTTAACACCACATGCATACCAAATTAACTTTATGGGCACTCAAGTAGCTATCGCCGAATTAGAGCCTGATCTACTGTTAGCAATAAAAAGTGGTCCTGTTTACGGTAAAATTGATGGGATTTTAACCAAGGAACCCGCTTACCAAATGGATGCCATTTGGATTGCACCAGAGTTAAAGGCCAAAGCACTTAACTTAGGTTATTCGGTCGTTGATAATGCGACAATCATTGCCACTCATGTCAGTAAGTTATTGCGCGAATCACTGCCTGAATTATTGCAACATGATGATATTATGCAATTAACTGACAGGCTCAGTAAGCAAGCCCCCAAACTGGCGGAATCACTCAGTACCTGTTTAACCCCCATTCAGTTACTCAAAGTTTTCCGCTTGTTACTCAAAGAGCAAGTGCCGCTAAAAGACATACGCACCATAGCAACGACCTTGCTGGAATGCAGCGAGCAAACCAAAGATCCCGTCCTACTCGCCGCCGATGTGCGCTGCGCTTTACGCAATAGTATTTTGCATCAAATCGCAGGCAGCAGTCCGCAGTTGAATGTACTTACGCTGACCGCAGAATTAGAACAAACCTTAATGACAGCGTTAAATCAATCGCAGCAACAGGGCCGAGTTGCATTGGATAGTTTCCCTATCGAACCTAATCTATTGGCGCAGCTACAACAAAGAATGCCCCAATTACTCGCGGAGACAAAAGAGAAAGGCTATAACCCTATCCTACTTGTTTCTCCACAACTCAGGCCCTTCCTCGCGCGATACGCATTAGCCTTCGCCCGCGGACTTCATGTTTTATCCTATAATGAAGTCCCTGAAACAAAAGAACTTATGATTGCGGGACAACTAGGGTAATCATTACTCACAGTAGCTTAGCAAGACCCGCTGAGAGAGGTGCAACACACCTCTCTCTAACTTAACTGCATCGCTCATCACAACAAACTAAGCCTCTCAGCAAACCACAACTGCATACCTCCTATAGAATATTGATAACTCACAGCTCCAATCTCATTTCCAATCAAAGCAATACCCTTCTACTCCTTAAGAGATATTTCGCTCGTCTAACTGTGACATCATCGGCAAATCCTGAGTATTTTAGTCGGGTTTAGTTGCCACGACTAAAAGCTGCAAATAATATGAATGTAAATTTATTGCTGCTCTGGAGCTACTCATGTCTGCTACTTCTGTCTCAAAAGATGCACAACTCCCACCCCATGGGCTTAATTCTCAACACAATCATTGGCTAGAACGAAAAATTGGTGAGTTAGTGGCGGAAGACTTTCGCCGCGCACATGTGTTTAGTCAATTTGGTATCGATTTTTGTTGTGGCGGGGGTAAATCACTGGCGGTCGCCTGTGAGCGTGCAGATGTAGATCCCGCAAAAGTGGTTGCTGCGCTGAATGCCGCAACACTTACCGGTAGCAAAGAAGATGAATTAAATCAATTACCCTTAGATCAACTTATCGAATATATAGAATCAACGCACCATCAATACGTGCGCGAAAAAGCCCCTTTATTAGTCGAATATTCCGAAAAGATGATTCGCGCTCACGGTGAGCACTATGCCGAAATCGTTCCCTTTGCGGGTTGGGTACGAGCCTTAGTTGAAGACTTAATGCCACATTTAATGAAGGAAGAAAAAATACTGTTTCCGGCGATCCGCGCCATGAGTCATGGAGAGCAGGTTGAGGCTTGCTTTGGCCATATTGGCAACCCCATCAATGCGATGCAACATGAGCATGAAGAAGTCGGTTTGATTTTGCAAAAATTACACGAGCTCACTAACGACTTCACACCACCTGAATATGCGTGCACTACATGGCGTGTTTGTTATGCCACTCTGGCGGAATTTGAGGCGGACTTACATCAGCATATTCACTTAGAAAACAATATTCTTTTTCCTAAGGCATTGGGTCTGACTCAATAATTGATTAAATGTTTATCCCGTAGCGGCTCCAAATTACAGATTTTCCGCTTAACCTTGAGGCCAGACCTAAGTCTGGCCTTTCAATTGTTGACGTGCTACAACAAGTCATGTGTCGCTGACGGATAAGCTGCCATGACATTTCAATCATTTGCACTCGATGATATTGCCAATTTGCACGAATCGGCCCAAGTAGAATTTAAACTCGCAGGTGGCCGCGATGGCCAAGGTCAATTACCCGAAGACATTTGGGCGACTTATAGCTCTTTTGCCAACACTTTGGGTGGTGAAATCATCCTAGGTGTGCGGGAAGAGCGTGGCCATTTCAGTATTGAAGGCATTCCCAATCCGCTTCCTGTTTTACAAGAATTTTGGGAAATCCTCGATGACCCGAGTCGCACGAGTCACAATCTTTTAGCGATTTCAGATGTACAGATTATTGAAATTATGAACAAAAAACTCATTCGTATCCGCGTACCGCCGGCGCCTGAGCAGCTAAAACCTATCTACGTAGGCAGTGATCCTTACACTGGGAGTTATTTTAGGGTGGGAGATGCCGACATGCACGCGAGCCGTCGGCAAGTCAATCTACTGCTACGCCGCGCCCATCTTTGCATGAAGCAACTCAAGGCGCGTTAATCCAGTAAATCTAACATCCTGTTATTACGTTAAAAACCTGCTAATAGATAGCCGCCCATGGCCGCAATAGCTACACCAGTAACGCGCATTAAATTGCGTTGCCCTGTCATCCGCTGCATTCCAAGGCCTATCATTACGCCGCCTAAATGGATGACTGCTGTACCAAATAAAAATCCTAGGGCATACAGGACTGGGCTAGCCAATGCTGGCATTTCTGCGCCGTGGGCATGCCCGTGGAAAATCGCGAATACGCCCACAAAGGCCATGGCGAATAACAGCGGAATTTGACGATCGAAGGCGATAGCAAGACCGAGCAACAATACAGAAAGGGCGATACCAATTTCAACGAAGGGAACGGCAATGGCGTATAAGCCTAAAATCCCGCCCACTAACATAAAGGTGACAAATGCTAAGGGGACAGTCCAAATCGCGCGGCCACCGAGCTGGGTGCTCAACATGCCCACACTCAACATAGCCAGCAAGTGATCGAAGCCCAATACGGGATGATTAAAACCCGACATGAAACCGCCACCTGAATGGATCTCATGGGCCGATACCGGCGCTGTCCAACATAAAGTGAGCAGTAATAACAACCCGATACGCGCCATAAAATAGCCTTAGTCAGTGACTTTAGTGATATAAAACTTAACTTTAGTGCAAATTTGGCTGGCAAACCTTGATCTCAATCACCCAAAGATACAGATAAAAAATGCACGCTAAGCTAGTTTGCGTCGATAGCCAATACTTTTGTCAAAGCCTCGAGGGAGGCAATTTCTAAATGGGGCAACAAGGCAGCTATCGGTAAGGAATCGACTCGACCAAAACTGGGATTTAGCCACACAGACTGGCACCCCGCCAACCGCGCACCACGAACGTCGGCATTCATGCTATCACCAACATGCAGTAAGTGTTGCGGTGCAATCTTTAACCGCGAGCAAGCTAATACGAACATGTCTTTAGCGGGTTTCATATGCACGCCATTACCTGGATGCAACACAAACTCGAAGGCATCACCTAAACCAATCCGCTCGGCATCCACATTGCCATTGGTGATCCCGACTAATCTAAAATGCTGCGATAAGCGCTTGAGTAATAAGAGCACTTTGTCAGACACTTGGAAATGACTGCGGTAAAAATAAAAGCATGCTAATCCTTGCTCGGCGCCGCGTTCGGCTTCAGTCGCCGAATACCCTAGCTGTATTAGGCCTTGGCGAAGCGTAGCTAAACGGGCTGCGCTAGTGTCGTGGGCGAGCTCACGATTTTGCTGCAAAAGTTGCAGTTTTAGCCTGCGCCAATCATGGGGTTGCCACGCCTGCGATAATGGATAAGTCTGCAACAAAAACGTCGCCAGCTCAGCTTCGGCATTTAAAATATGCGGCAGATTGTCGTACAGGGTATCGTCGAGATCGAAACTGATCGCTTGAATATGTTGAGGTCTAAGATAGCAACGCATTATTTATCCTGTGTTTTTTTCGCTCTAGGATGGGCGTTATCATACACCTTAGCTAAGTGTTGGAAATCCAAACTGGTATAAATTTGTGTGGTCGCTAGGTTCGCATGACCCAATAATTCTTGCACCGCCCGCAAGTCGGCGCTCGCTTCTAACATGTGAGTGGCAAAGGAATGACGCAGCTTATGGGGATGTACTCGCACCGATAATGCCTGCTCTTGACCCCATTTAGCCATGCGCGCCTGAATACTGCGATGGGAAAGTCGTTTGCCTTTTTCAGTCACAAATAAGGCGTTATCTTCACAGGGGATCTGCTTTCGGCAATTGAGCCAATTCTGCAGCGCAGTAATCGCTAAACGACCGACTGGGACGATACGCTCCTTATTACCTTTACCTAAGACTCGCACTTCTTTCAAATCGTATTGCACACTGGATAAATTGAGCGCGGCAAGTTCCGCTAAACGTAACCCACTGGAATAAAACAATTCCATCATGGCTTTATCACGCAGACTCAGCGGATCTGTACCTTCAATGTCCAGCAAGTGACTGATAGCATCGACATCGATATTCTTCGGCAGAGGTTTGGTCTGTTTGGGGGCACTTAAGCCTTTGGCGGGATTAAGCTCAATCACGCCTTCGCGCAGCAAAAATTCACCCCATTGTTTTACCGCTGATAAACACAGAGAAAGCGATCGCGGGCTTAAACCTTTGCGGTGCAATTTGGCTAATACTTGCTGCCAATGCTCACGGCTCACATTGAGTAAATGCACGCCTTCGGGCAAGAGATCGCTACCGCGATTAAGCTCATAAAGGTAATTACGTACTGTATGGGCAGACAACTGTCGCTCGGTACTCAGATAACGTTCAAAGGTTTGTAACCATTGAGTATTTAATGCCGACACTTCGCCTGTTTGCGTACTCATATCGGTTTCCTCGTGGGTTTTGCTAAGCTTTGGGTGAGCACTATAGCTCAACGACCGTTACAGCTTTGCAAGCATATGCGCCAGTAAACGCCGCAACTGTTCCAGCAGCATGTTATCCATATCAGGATGAAAATGGGTGACATCTTGACTAGCAATGGCAAAAATCACTGGGTTGTCTTCCGACAATTTAGTCAGTGCCACCGAGCCCACTTCGCTACCAAATAACCGTTTGGCTTCTTGTTGTGTTAGCCGACCAAAATAGTGACCTTTATGCAGCCTTTGATCCCATATTGCCTTCATATCGGCATCGAGAACGCTGATCAAACGCACATGACTGAAATTAAACTGTAATTTTAAACTGTCGGCTAAGATTTCTTTGAGTGACACTAGATCGGCACAATTCAGTAGTTGGAAGGATAACTCAGTATTGAATTGGTAAATTTTCTCGTTGCGCGCCGCCATCGTTAACAGACTGGTGATCTCTTCTTCCAACTGGCTGACTCGCTGGCGTAGCATTTCTTGACGACGTTCCACCAAAGAGATGGCGCCGCGCTCCAGGTGGGGCAGACGCATTGCCAGCAATAGCTCGGGATAGCGATTGAAAAAATCAGGATTATCCAGCAGATACTCGCGAATAATCAACTCATCAAAGGGCACATTCGTCTGCGGCATCAAGGGCTCTGTCATAACTGAATTTGTCCATCGTAAACATGCTGCGCTGGACCCGTCATCCACAAAGGTTTCCCCTCGCCTTCCCAGTTGATGGTTAAAGTACCGCCGGGTAAATCCACCCGCACTTGCTGGCCGAGCTTCCCTTGCACTTGGCCTACAACCACGGCCGCACACGCGCCAGTGCCACAGGCCAAAGTTTCGGCCGCGCCACGTTCATACACCCGCAGCTTAATGTGGCCCGAATCCACTACTTGCATAAATCCCACATTCACACCACGGGGAAAGCGCTCATGCTTAGTGAGCATGGCACCAATTTCAGCAACAGCGGCGCTCGCCACATCTTCAACGTCGAGCACACAATGGGGATTGCCCATAGAAGCCGCGCCACATAAAAAGGTTTGCAGTGGTGTTTGCAGTAAATAGGTTTTTTCGGCTTTCTTGGCTTTAAAGGGGATTAGACTTGGTTCAAGAATAGGCACGCCCATATTCACGGTAACGGTGCCATCTCGCTCTAAACGCAGAGTCATCTTACCTGATGAAGTGCTAACACGGATTTTACTCTTATTGGTCAATCCTTTATTGCGTACAAAGCGGGCAAAACAGCGGGCGCCATTACCGCATTGTTCGACTTCAGTACCATCGGCATTGAAGATGCGATAATGAAAATCTAAATCGGGATCATAGGGCGGCTCAACCAACAGTAATTGATCGAAACCTATGCCAAAGTTACGGTCGGCTAAACGGCGGATCTGCTCAGGCGAAAAGAACACGTTCTGCGTGACCCCATCGACCACCATAAAATCGTTACCCAGTCCGTGCATCTTAGTGAATTGGATCAAGATACTTATCCTTTAAGCCGAGGCGCCGCTCATTAAGTATGAAACCAAGCGCCTGAATCAATATAATTTTTCTAGTTTACGGCAGGAGTTGCTCACCTTGCCAGAGCTGAGACAATTTTTCTCGCTCACGCACTAAGAAAGCGTGCTCACCATCGACCATGACTTCGGCCGCACGAGGACGCGTGTTGTAGTTAGAGGCCATCGCAAAACCATAGGCACCACTCGAACGCACAGCAAGTAAATCCCCAGCCACTAAAGCCAGCTTGCGATCTTTACCTAAAAAGTCACCGGTTTCGCACACTGGACCAACAATATCAAACTCATAGGCCTCAGAGTCCCTTGGCACGACTGGGATAATATTTTGCCATGCGCTGTAAAGTGCTGGGCGAATTAAGTCATTCATCGCGCCATCGACAATCGCAAAACGCTTGTCGCTGTTTTCTTTCAGATACAGCACCTGAGTAACAAAAATCCCCGCATTAGCGGCAATCGCACGGCCCGGTTCGAAGATCAGCTTCAGTTGACGGTCGCCCATACGCGCTAATATGGCGGCGGCATACACATCAGGATGCGGCGGAGTTTCAGCATCATAGGTCACACCTAAACCGCCACCCACATCAAAATGCTCAATGACAATACCTTGTTCAGCCAGACGATCGATCAACGCTAGCATACGATCCATTGCATCGAGGAAAGGTTGAATTTCGGTTAATTGCGAACCGATATGGCAATCGACACCTTTCACTTTTAAATGTGGCAAAGCATGGGCACGGGCAAAGACGGTTTCGGCCTCATCCATAGCGATACCGAATTTATTTTCTTTAAGGCCAGTCGAAATATAGGGATGAGTACCCGCATCCACATCGGGATTGACTCGCAAGGAAACTGGCGCCACTTTACCTAAACGACCTGCGACCAAATTTAACTGCTCAAGCTCGGCGCTCGACTCGACGTTAAAGCAATAAATGCCCAGATTAAGTGCCTGTTCCATTTCGGTCGCAGTTTTACCCACGCCAGAGAACACCACTTTAGCGGGATCGCCGCCCGCTTCAATCACTCTTGCTAACTCACCACCCGAAACGATATCAAAACCACTGCCTAAACGTGCCAGCACATTCAGTACGGCCAAGTTCGAATTAGCTTTAACCGCGTAACAAATCAAATGTGGATGATCTGCCACGGCGTTATTAAAGGCATGCCAATGGCGCTCTAGCGTGGCGCGTGAATAGATATACAGCGGCGTACCATAAGTTTGAGCTAAGTCGGCGACCTGGCAGCCTTCTGCATGCAGGGCATTTTGTTGGTAGAGAAAGTGATCCAATGTCTGATTCCTTACTGCGCTTTATCGCTGCGATAGTGATGATAGTTATAGCTGCTATTATTGTTGTGTTTTTTGTACTTCGATGGCTCGAATTTCGGTTTTAATCTCTTCTACTTCAGGCTCAGGTTTAGACGCCTCAACCTTTTTAGGCTGATTCACCTCTGTGGCCGGAGATCGATAGAGGGGGCCCTTCTGGCCGCATGCAGTAATGAATAGGCTACCAAGCAATAACAATAAAAACAGTCTCATTTTTCTCAACATCTGTGCATCTGGGGACTAATGGCCTTATAATCGCACCCATCTTGACGAAAGCAAAGGACAGAAATGCATGGCCATGACAGATACAGAATTTCACCAGCTCGCCGATGACATGTTCCAAGCCATAGAAAATGCGATTGAAACTGCGATTGATGAGCAAGATGCCGATCTTGATATCGATGCCAGTGGCAACGTATTGCAATTAGAATTTGTTGATGGCTCTAAGATAGTGATCAACAAGCAAGAACCTTTGCATGAGATTTGGGTCGCCACACGCTTTGGTGGATATCACTTTGGTTTTGTTGAAGGTAAATGGATGGACGGACGAAATGGCGGCGAGTTTATGCCATTCGTGCAAGAGTCTATCGAGCGCCAAGGCGGCATTAAGCTTAGCTTCTAATCTAAGCCTGTCGTAGTGCAAAACAATAATGGGAGCCTTGGCTCCCATTATTTATGTTAAAAACCAGCTAAAACTCAGTGTCTTGATCGCTAACATCGATACCGAAAGGCGCCACCGTTAACTCTCCGGCTACCCGCACTAAATGGAAAAATTGCGGAATATTAAACCGCGCCCGTGAAGCATAATGCTCATCGAACACATAGTGATGGCTCACTTTATTTACCAACTCGGCCATGTTTGATCCCGCCTGCACGTAATGGCTTAGTTGATTTTCCTCATCGAGGATAAATACATCCAAGTTATCGACCCGTTGGCGTAGAAAATACTGAATAGCGCCTTTAGCCGCATAGTTTTGCACCACTTTCGGCATACTCGAAAAGGGATCATCACCTAATTCAGGCCGCGGCAATAGTACAAGATGACTGCGGGATAACTGTTGATAAAATGACTTGGCATCGCTCAAGTCCTGATAAGCCATACCTAAAGGATTAAAAAAGATCCCATAGCGAGTACGACTTATCTGCAGTGGCTGCACTAAGGTGCTGGATTGCTGCACTTGTTGGCACAAACGCATGGTTTGTTTTAGTAGATTTTTCACTGCTAATTTAAGCTGTGGGCGTAACTTCTGTGAACAGCTGATCACATCCATATCCACAGGTAAACTGGCCCGTCTTAGCCCCGGCGTTACAAAGGCTAATGCTTGCAATACCGCGGTATCGCCTTCGAAGCGATGACACTGCCATTCACCCCAACTATTCAAGCAAATCGCATCTAACGCACCAAGCATATTGGCTTTTTTACGCCCGAGTGAGAACACGTTCGCATTCATCACATCGACCATCATTTCCTGTCCTTGCCATTCAATGGTGGGATCGCAATCCAGATTGAGCACGAAAATCAGCTTACGAAAATGCCATGGCTGGCATAAGTCACGTTTAAATACACGCCAATCGTGGTCGATAAAATTCAGTAACCGCTTTGAAGCTTCGGTAAGCCGTTTCGACTTTGCCTTACTCTGACCATATTCATGCCATTGAGTACTCGGCGTCGAGATCCCATTTAAACATGCCCAAATCATTAAGGCTGAAGGGGTTTTTCCCTTACATATTGCCGATTCGCCTAACAAATTTTGTGGCTGAGGCCCTTGTCGATACAGATAATATTGACGCTCGCGGGAGCTTGAGACCATAGTCACTTCGGACTCAGCGACTGAAGCACTCCACAGCAGATTCAGCTTAGCGATTTGGTCTTCATCTTGACTAAAATAGGTATGCAACTTGCGAGTCAGCATTCCCAAATCTTCGATCCGCAAACCTTCATTTAACTCATGTGTCGATGCGAAGCGTAATAAGGTTTGATAGCTCGCTAATAACAGTTCATTCAGTTGCTCGTTAAACCAATTGAGCTGGCCACTATGCCAATGTTCACAATTGTCTAAAGTGCTAATCAGACTATCTGGCCATTGCCAATCCTGCACCAGCTTTTGCAATTTAGGATAACGCCAATCTTTGCCCTCTTGGGTTCGACTCAAGTGCACGCCACATTTTAAATAGAAGCAGCGCCGCACTATCTCTAGTCGGCGAGTATCATTCTGCTTAAGTAAATAGGTTTCGATAATCTCATAGATAGAGTAATAGGCATCATTCGACGTCGAAAAATCACCGGCGAGCGTTTTCTGCCATAAGTGATCACAAAGCAGAGTTGAATGGGGATAATCACTGGCATAAGCCTCGAGTAGCAATACTTTAATCAGCGCCTTATGGGGCTTTTCTAAGCCCTTGTAGAGCTGCCATAACGAAGCACCAAAGTACTCACTCGCAGGTAATTCATGTACATCGCCTAGGGACAAGAGCGCAGGATTGAGTTTAGCGTCTGGCCACCATGCAATCGTTTTACCCGCCAAACGAATTTGGCTGCGATAAAACTCTTCAAGTAATAACCAATGTTGCATACTACCGCTATGCTCATGGGCCATTGCGGATTGACATCCACGAACGGCTTTACCGCCACAAAACTGCTGCGGATGAACTAAGTAAAAATTCACCTCAAACTGATACTCGGCAAACCAAGCAGTCAATCGAGTCGCTTTAATCTTGATTAGCGCCAAATCCTCAGCACTCAGATCAGCCCTATGTACTAACCAAACATCGACATCGCTCTTGGCATTTTGGCCAAAACTGCCAGTACTCCCCATCGCATAAACGCCTTCAAAGGCATTGATATCCGCTTCTTGAGTAGTAAAAGGCAGCGAGAACACATCGCAGGCCTGGGACTCAGTCTCACCAACCTGATACTCGTTGATTCCACAGGGCGTATTGGCGGCATGATAGCCAGGATACTGAACACCGTTCTGGTGAATTAAAAAAGGGATCAAATGGAATAAGTGTTTTTGTAGCGGCGATAGCAAAGCTAAGGCGCGTGCAATACGTACCTTATTAAGTCTTTCTGCTATATCAGGAAACTGTATTTGCCGATCCATTCAAAAACACAACACTTAAGCACTTATGGGAAATGTGCTCATGTTAACACTTTTACAAACTCGAGCAACTAAACGTGAAACCCGTCACACTTTCACGGTATCTAGAACATCGCCAACTTCAAAGAATCGATACGGCTTCCTTACATAAACGATTTGCCAATGTTAGCATTGGCGCAACTAAGATCTTTGATGGAAACTAGGCATGTCTGAGAACCGCATACGTATCGCAACCCGCAAGAGTCCGCTGGCCATGTGGCAAGCTGAATTTGTTAAAGCCGAATTAGAACGCATTCACCCCGGTATTGTGGTGGAATTGCTGCCAATGAGCACTAAGGGCGACGTTATCTTAGATACGCCGCTAGCCAAAGTGGGCGGTAAAGGTTTGTTCGTCAAAGAGCTTGAAGTCGCCATGTTAGACGATCTTGCCGATATCGCGGTGCACTCAATGAAAGACGTGCCAGTCGACTTCCCAGAAGGCTTGGGCCTTGAAGTCATTTGCGAGCGTGAAGATCCCCGCGATGCCTTTGTATCAAATTTATATAAATCGATCAGCGAATTACCATTAGGCGCAACTGTGGGCACCTCGAGCCTACGTCGTCAATGCCAACTGCGCGCATCACGCCCTGACCTTATTATCAAAGATTTACGCGGTAACGTAGGCACTCGTTTAGCCAAACTTGATAACGGCGAATACGATGCCATTATTCTTGCAGCTGCAGGCTTAATCCGCCTGAAACTGTCTGAGCGGATTGCTAGCTTTATCTCTGCCGAAGAATCCTTGCCCGCCAACGGCCAAGGCGCTGTGGGTATCGAATGTCGCACCAACGACGCACGCGTTAAGGCCCTACTGGCACCATTAGAACATTTAGAAACGCGCTACCGTGTGATTGCCGAGCGCGCGATGAACACGCGCCTAGAAGGTGGATGCCAAGTGCCGATTGGCGCATTTGCCGAAATCAATGGTGATGAGATGACATTACGCGGCCTAGTCGGTAACCCTGATGGTAGTGAAATCATCGAAGGCGTGATCACAGGTCCAAAAACCGACGCCACGCAATTAGGGGTTGCCCTTGCCGAAGAGCTATTGAGCAAAGGCGCAAAAAGCATACTCGACGCTGTTTACGCTAAAGCATAAGTCGATGAAAGTCTTACTGACGCGCCCTGAAGGGCGCAATCAGTCCATGATCGATGCCTTGAATCAGCAAGGCATTAGCCATTGGGTTACACCTCTACTGTGTGTCGAAGCAACGCCGCCCATCACAACGAATAACTCGCACCCACTGGCACACGCCGATATGATTATCTGTATCAGCGCTAATGCAGTCAGCTTTGCCGACTATGCCTTAACAACCGCTCATTCTCGAATAAAAGGCTGGCCTCAAGCTCAATATTTCGCAGTAGGTCATGCGACTTGGGAAGCATTAAATCAGCTCGGCATTGAAGCCCTCGAAGCCCCAGATGATTGTCAGCAGACCGAAGGTCTACTCACGCTCGCGCCTTTGCAAGATATTAAAGGTAAGCAGATTACGATCATACGTGGCGTTGGTGGCCGTGAAGCCTTAGCTGAACGACTGGCTGAGCGCGGGGCAACAGTGCGCTATTGGGAAGTATATCAACGGGCTTGTCCACCACTCAATGGACAACAGATCGCACAACAATGGCAAGAGTTTGGCATCGACACTATTGTCGTCACCAGCGGTGAAGTACTGGATAACCTGATTAATCTAGTGCCAAAAGAGTTATTTGCATGGCTGCGCTCATGTCATATCATAGTCCCAAGTAACCGAGTAGAAGCTCAAGCTCACGCCTTTGGTATAACCCAAGTCACCAATGCCAATGCCGCCAACAGCAAAGCCGTGCTAAACGCCCTTAAACTCTAAGCGCTATTTAGCCCGATTTAACTCGAATTTCGGCAGTAGCATGTTTTCAAGGACTGTTAAATGGATAACAACAAGCACGACGCAAAGAGCCCTGAATCACAGGCTACCTCTATTATTGAACCATCAATAACGACTGATGACACGCCCATAACTTCAGCGCCATCAACTGAATCCCAAACAGCCAAAGCCACACCTTCAAGCACGTCGAGTCAAACGCCAGCATCCAATAGAAGCTCGTGGGCGATTCGCTTTGGGGTGTTATTAGCGCTGGGTTTAACCGCTTGCACCCTTGGCGGCGGTTTTATGTTATACCAACAGATGCAACAGCAACTGCTGGCGCAGGATGCGAAAAATATCGCCCTGCAGGACCAATTACAGCAAGCCCTGCTACAACCCAATCAACGTATTGGCCAGCTTGAACAGCAACAACTGAATGATGCTAAGACCTATCAAGAATTAACAAAATTGGCAGAAGACCAAAATCAACTGCAGGACAGGATCAATAAACTTGCCCAGCGCAGTCCAACGCATTGGATGGCGTCAGAAGCCGAATATCTAGTAAACATGGCGGGCCGTAAACTTTGGTTAGAAAAAGATCCCCGCACCGCCACCGATCTATTAAAGTCGGCGGATGAAACCATCGCCGCCATGAACAATCCCGCTTTGCTACCTATTCGTAAGGCTCTGGCAAAAGATATCGCCGCGACTGCAAGTATTAAAACCACAGATATTGATGGTAGTGTATTAGCCCTCGATGCCTTAATTGAGCAACTCGATAAACTACCCCTTAATCGCACCGATGCAGAAACCGATGCCCCTGAAGATACAAACATTACTGGCGATTTAAATGACTGGCAGAGCAACTTAGGGAAGACGTGGAAAGCGTTAACCCAAGACTTTATCACCATACGCCATAGAACCGCCGATGCACCCGCTTTACTTGCTCCTGAGCAACAGTGGTATCTGGTTGAAAATATTCGTCATAAACTGCTGCAATCTCAACTTGCGTTATACCGCTACGACAGAGCCGCTTATCACCAATCATTAATGATGGTGCGTAAGTGGATTCAAACCTATTTTGATACTCAAGATCACAGCACTGCTGAAGCCATCGCCAAAATCGATACATTGGCGACATTAGAACTTGATCCTATTACTCTGAAATCCTTTGCTGCAAAACCTCTGCTATTACAGCTGACAAGCTATGGTGAGCTGACCTCATCAGAGGATGTGCCATTATGATCAAGATATTAATTTTCTTAGGAATAATACTAATAGGGCTCTGCATTAGCCCTTGGTTGGTGGGCAACACAGGTTATGTATACATTGCGGCAGGTGACTACCAGATTGAGACCAGTTTAGTTTTTGGGATCATTGCCTTAATTGTATTTTATGCCATGTTCCAAGTACTAGAATGGTTGGTGATTAGCGCCATTAATCTCATGCTGCGTAGCCGTTTTATTCCTCGCCACTGGCGCCGTCGCTCCGCGAAAAAGCATACCTTAATGGGTGCACTGGCTCTGGCAGAAGAAGATTGGCCAGCAGCAGAACGCGCTATGATAAAAGGCGCCGATAATGGCGAACTCCCTGCACTTAATTTACTTGCAGCGGCTCGTGCTGCCCAGTACCAACAGAAAATAGCAGAGCGTGATCAATATCTTGACCGTGCAGCAACACAACCGCTGGCCGCGAATGCCGTCGCAACCACGCGTACTCGATATCTGTTAAAACAAGGTGAGTTAGCTTTAGCCCGCACCGAGCTCGATAAATTAGCCCCCACAAGTAAGAGCAAAGCACCGGTACTCAAACTCGCCCTCGAGTTATATCGAGCGCAAGAGGATTGGGATGCGCTCAAGCTATTATTACCTATTTTGAAGAAACGCCAGATCCTAGATGACACCCAGCTAAATGAACTCAATGTAATCACTCACTGCGCTTTACTCAAAGCCGCAACCATTAAAGGCGAAGAAGCCTTAGAACAATGCTGGCAGTGGTTATCTCGCAGTGAGCGCAATCAGTCTGAGTTTTTGGCGATTTATGCTGTGGGTTTATGCCGCTTTAATCGCAAAGAGCAAGCGCTGAAGCTACTCTCGAAAAAATTACGCACTGCTCCTGAATCTGCACTTTTAGAAGTCATTCCAGAAATAACGACAGCCCAAGATACAGAAATCCGTAAGCAGTTACTCAAGCATGAAATCACCCATGAGAATAATGCCGACTACCAGATGTGCTTAGCTAAACTTTATCAGCAAACACGGGATATGAAAGAAGCCAGAACCTGCTGGCAAAATGTTTGCCGACTCGAACCCACAAAAGCCTCTTGGTTGGCGCTTGCACGGATTCAAGAACAGTTAGGTGAACAAGGTAACGCAAATCAAAGTTATCGTCAGGCGGTTAATCTGTAGTTCTACAATGCCTGCAACCTAGTCGCCGTGATTTGAGTAACGAAAGATCACGGCACTTGCCAATGCTGGCATATTAAAACCCACTTAACTTGCCAAAAATGTTAAAAACTAGATCGTGTCGCTTCTTTTCCGTAAAAACCACTCTCCCAATCCAGATTAATTTCTTATAACTATGCTTAATCTTAGAGTTAAAAAGTACTAAATACGGCCCTTTTTATAGATATAGCTACTACATCTAGTTATAGGTCTAAAAATTGTCACTTTTGCGCATTAAGATCCGTAAAACCGCATAAGAGCAGGCAACACAAGCGGGTCAAAAAATTGACTTAAGTCGTTTCGTTAGCTAAAATTCCACCACTTGTATCACAGTGCGACATATTTGTTGGACTTGTGCGTCTATGGATTAACACACTTTGGCTGTTGGGAGCTTACTATGGGATCGGTAATTACATCAAAGAAAGGTTTGCTTAAGTTAGTAAAAGGGCAAATCAATGTCGAAGTTGATGGTTCAAATCAACCCGCTAAGGATGGCGAACAACTCCCTAAAGGTGCTGTGCTCCATATTGGCGAAAACGCAACCTATGAAATTACCTTCGATGATGGCACTAAGCTATCAAATGAAGTCGCGCCCAGCGAAACTACTGCAGCAGCCTCTGGCACGGCTAACGAAGCAGCCCTAGATGAAATTCAAGCATTACAAGATCTTATTGCATCCGGTGAAGACCCAACTCAGAACCTACCAGAAACCGCAGCAGGCAACACACCAGGCAGTGATGGTAACTCGGGCTATGTCACTCTAGCCCGTAGCGGCACAGAAACCATTGCAGCTTCAGGCTACTCAACAAGCGGCCAAGCACTGACTGGAACGACGGTTAATATTCCACAATTCACCATTGCAGCAGACTCACCTTCAGCACTTGCTAATGACAGCAACACTTCCAATGAAGATACTGTAGCGACTGGCAATGTGCTCGATAACGACACTGATGTGGATTCCACTCTAAGTGTTGTGAGCTTCGAAATCAGCGGTACCACCTACGCAGCAGGCACAGAAGTGACTCTCGAAGGTGGTGTTTTAATTTTAAATATCGATGGTTCTTACACCTTCACGCCGAATGAAAACTGGAATGGCCAAGTACCAGTCATCACCTACACCACTAACACGGGTTCAACGGCCACATTAACCATTAATGTTACCCCTGTTGATGATGCCTCTGCGTTAGCCAACGATACTAATACCGTTGATGAAGATACCGTTGCCACTGGTAACGTGCTCACCAATGACAGCGATGTGGATAACACTTTATCAGTCGTTAGCTTCACCGTGAACGGCGATACAGTTACCGCCGGCACCACGGTCGCCTTAGAAGGCGGCAGCTTAGTCATTAATGCCGATGGTTCTTACACCTTCACGCCGAATGCAAACTGGAATGGCCAAGTACCAGTCATCACCTACACCACTAACACGGGCTCAACAGCCACATTAACCATTAATGTGACCCCGGTTGATGATGCTTCTGTGTTAGCCAACGACACCAATACCGTTGCTGAAGACTCGATTGCCACAGGCAACGTGCTCGCCAATGATAGCGATGTGGATAACACGCTCTCTGTAACCAGCTTTACGGTAAGTGGTCAAACGGTTGCGGCTGGCACCACCGTTGCCTTAGAAGGCGGCAGCTTAGTCATCAATGCCGATGGCTCTTACACCTTCACACCCAATGAAAACTGGAATGGCCAAGTACCAGTCATCACCTACACCACTAACACTGGCTCAACAGCAACGCTAACTATTAATGTTAACCCTGTCGACGATCCTTCCATCCTTGCAAATGACAGCGCCACAGTTGCAGAAGATACTGTAGCTACAGGCAATGTGCTTGATAATGATTCCGATATCGACAGCACCCTTTCCGTTGTCAGCTTCACTGTGAATGGCGATACCGTTACCGCAGGCACCACTGTTTCCTTAGAAGGTGGCAGCTTAGTCATCAATGCCGATGGTTCTTACACCTTCACACCCAATGCCAACTGGAATGGCCAAGTTCCTGTCATTACCTACACCACTAACACTGGTTCAACAGCCACATTAACCATTAATGTGACCCCTGTTGATGATCCTTCCATCCTTGCAAATGACAGCGCCACAGTTGCAGAAGATACCGTAGCTACAGGCAATGTGCTTGATAATGATTCCGATATCGACAGCACCCTGTCCGTAGTCAGCTTCACTGTGAATGGCGATACCGTTACCGCAGGCACCACGGTCGCCTTAGAAGGCGGCAGCTTAGTCATCAATGCCGATGGCTCTTATACTTTCACGCCGAATGAAAACTGGAATGGCACGGTGCCGGTTATCACTTACACCACAAATACCGGCTCAACCGCCACATTAACCATTAATGTCACCCCAGTTGATGACCCGGTCGATGCAAAGGATGACGAGTACACCGTCAACGAAGATGGCTCCGTCAGCATTAACCTGCTCAGCAACGATATCGCCCTCGATGGTGGCTTAGCGATTAAGTCTATCAATGGCGTGACCTTGACCGGTCTCGCACAGAACATCGCYGTGAGCAACGGCACCGTGGTGATTGCCGCCGACGGCAGCATGACCTTTGTGCCTAATGCCAACTTCAACGGYAACATCAGCTTTGACTATGTGGCGACCGATGCCGATGGCGATATCGACACGGCCACCGTTAGCATCAACGTGAACAGCGTTGATGACCCGGTCGATGCAAAGGATGACGAGTACACCGTCAACGAAGATGGCTCCGTCAGCATTAACCTGCTCAGCAACGATATCGCCCTCGATGGTGGCTTAGCGATTAAGTCTATCAATGGCGTGACCTTGACCGGTCTCGCACAGAACATCGCYGTGAGCAACGGCACCGTGGTGATTGCCGCCGACGGCAGCATGACCTTTGTGCCTAATGCCAACTTCAACGGCAACATCAGCTTTGACTATGTGGCGACCGATGCCGATGGCGATATCGACACGGCCACCGTTAGCATCAACGTGAACAGCGTTGATGACAACGTTACAATTGTAAATACAGTGGGCCCATTAAATGTCTACGAGTCAGCATTAATAAATGGCACCGGAAGCCCCAGCTCAGGGCAAGTGTCTGCGCAAGGTAATATGACTATTACTGCCAATGATGGACTTAACAGAATAGAAATAACCAATTCAGCTGGCGTAACTTCAACATTAACCCTCGCGGCGTTAATGGCTGCGACATTCTCAACACCAATAGTCATTGCAGGAGCTGATGGCACGCTTTACATCACGGGCTATAACAATGGTTCATTAGAATACACTTATGCATTAACAAGTGCACAGACACACTCCTCTCAAGGTAATGATACTCTCAATGACAACTTCTTAGTTAAAGTCATTGATACTGATGGTGATACTGCAACATCGACAATAACAACAGCTATCCACGACGATATCGGCACTGCAATCGATGATAGTAATAGTGTAGATATTACTGTTGACTCGTTCATTGTGTCCGGTATAGAGGCAAGTTGGAGTTCAAGTCGAGTCACTGGAGGTACTAACATAAAGACATTTGATGGAGACTGGAACACTGGTGGAGAAGATAATGACTCAGCGAGAGATCAGCTTCGCTGGGGAACAACTGATAATAGTAAACAATCGGGTTATGGTTTCATGGATAATGATGCCGCGCTTAACGGTCAACTAGCCCTAAACCAAGATATTATTCTGGGTACATTTACTCACTACAACTACCCTATTGATTCAGGTACAGCAATAACTGCTGCATCAATGCAAATTACATTTAGTGTTACTGATGCATACGGAGTGACTACACCAGTTACGTTAATGCTCAACTTCAGTCACAATGAAACACCTAACTCCAGTGACCCAATGGCATCACGTGACATAGTTACTGTGGGACAAACGAGTGTAACCTTTAACTATCAAGGACAAGTTTATACAGTTCAGGTTATTGGATTTAAAGATGTAAATGGTCAACTTGTCACCTCAATTTATACAAATGAAAATGCTGCAACTAGTTATGAGTTAGTTGTTCGCATGGTTGCTGGCACTGGTTATACACTTCCTCATTGTGATGGTAACGTACTCACCAATGATGTAACTGGGGCCGACTCAGGGCTAATCATTATAGGGGCCGCCGCTGGCGATCACACTAATACAGGTGTAGCAGGGAATATAGGAATTAGCATTGTTGGACTATATGGCACTTTAACTCTTGATGCTAACGGTAACTATCACTATCAAATAACAGCAAATGCTAGTGATGTACCTTCTGGTGCAGTTGAAACATTTACTTATACTATGCGCGATGCCGATGGTGATAAGTCTAGTGCCACGTTGACTATTAGTGTCAATCCTGTCGATGGCAATGGAGTTCCAGTAGCAGATTCTAATCACATAACAACTGAAGGGGCAACACTCAACGATACATTTATTGTCATTAACGGAGAAAATGGCACAAACCAAAATCAATTAAATGTTAACTTTGGCGGCAACAAAGCTGGTGTAATAACAAATCAAAGTGGTAATGATATTATCACCAGTGGAGCAAACTTAACGAGTTACAGTACAAGCAACAAACAAGTTGTTAGTAGTGGTGATGGTAATGACCATATTGAAACAGGTAAGGGCGATGATGTTATCTATGCAGGCAAAACAGGAGCAACTGGATTTGGTTCTGATGACTCTTTACAATTATCTATCAGTGATATTTTATCACACCATATTATGTCAGGTGGCTTATCGACCATAGTTGATAGCGATGGCTTGTTGCTCGCAAATGATGTCGCATCTAAACAAGCGGACATAGTCAATGGTGGTAGTGGTAACGACCGAATTTATGGACAATCTGGATCAGACATTCTTTATGGGCATACTGGCGACGATTATATTGATGGCGGTACCCATAACGATGGAATTCGTGGCGGAGAAGGAAATGATACATTAATTGGCGGACTAGGTGATGATGTGTTGAGAGGTGATTCAGGTAGCGATACCTTCGTTTGGAATAAAGGAGAATATGGAACAGACCATATCACTGACTTTAATATCCATGAAGATAAATTGGATTTAAGCGATTTACTCCAAGGTGAAAGTAACAACACACTACATAGTTATTTAAACTTTAGCTTAGTTAGTGGTTCAACTGTGATTGATATCGATGGCAATAAAGACGGTGTGTTTGAGCAGCATATCGTTCTTGACGGTGTTGATTTGTATAGTGCGTATAACACTACAACAGAGACTGGCATTATTAATGGCCTACTAGGTACTAATGGCAGCGGTCCGTTAATTGTTGATACTCAGCCAGTCACACCAGAACTAAGTCCAGGTCTTGCACCATTGAATAGCAATGAGCAGCATAATATCCCTTAGATAAAATCGTTTGGATGGCCTATAGAAATATAGGCCATCATGACCGATACTTGCATAACCATATAAAAATCCAAAGGATAAGTAATTAGGTGTCAGCTGCAGCTTCTGAAAAAATTGATCAATGGACCATTTCAGCCTCACAAAGAGTGTTAGTGGATCCTTTGCTGGATTGTTTAGTGTTACTCACTGAGCATTTTGGCAATCCGTGCTCGAGCGATTCGCTTGCGGCAGGTTTACCCTTGTCAGGTACCGTGTTATCACCCGACTTATTGCCTCAGGCAGCTTCAAGAGCGGGTCTAGCGGCTAAGCTGTCTCGAAAAGGCTTAAACGAAGTATCACCTATATTGCTCCCCTGTATTTTATTATTAAAAGACAAAAAAGCCTGTATATTGCGAGAACTTGATGTTGCATCAGATAAAGCAATTATTCAATTACCCGAGACGGGCGGTGAAGAGACACTGACAATTGAGTCACTCGAAGCCTTATATGTGGGATATTTATTCTTAGTCAAACAAGAATACCGTGGCGACATGGGCTTCGATGTTTATCTACACGATAATAAAACCCACTGGTTAGTACAAACCCTCAAAGATTCAGCACCCATTTATCGTGATGCATTAATCGCTTCTGTATTGGTGAATTTATTCGCCTTAGTTTCACCGTTATTTATTATGAATGTGTATGACAAAGTCGTCCCAAACCTCGCCTTTGAATCCCTTTGGGTTTTAGCGATTGGTGCGGCGATTGCTTATATGTTCGATCTTATAATGCGGCAACTTAGAAGTTACCTCATCGATGTTGCAGGAAAAAAAGTAGATATTATTGTGTCTTCGCAACTTTTTGCTAAAGCGATAGGTATTCCCCTAGAAAAACGTTCTCCTAGTATCGGCGGCATGGCGAAACAGTTAGGTGAATTCGATAATATTCGTGAAATTTTAACTTCGGCAACGATCACAACTTTAGTCGATCTCCCCTTCGCGATATTTTTCTTAATCATTATTTTTATTGTCGCTGGTGATCTCGCTATAGTTCCAGTCATTGGCGGCATCATCATTATTGGCTTCACGCTTTATATTCAACCTAAACTCAAAGCGGCAATCGAAGAAGGCAATAAATTTTCAAGCTTAAAACATGGGCATTTAATCGAGAGCTTATCAGCGCTAGAGTCAATTAAAGCTAATGGTGCTGAAGGAATTGTGCAAAAAAGCTGGCAACAGATGATAGGCCACAGTGCAAACTGGCAATTAAGGTCAAAAAAGCTCTCCAACTCTGTATCGAACGTGGCGAACTTTACGGTGCAATTTACCGTTGTCTGCGTGGTGATTTTGGGCGTTTATCGAGTGGCTGATAATGCGATATCTATGGGCGGAATTATTGCTGCGGTCATGCTATCGAGCCGCGCCATTTCACCTATGGCACAACTTGCAGGCCTGATGACTAGAGCAAACCACACAGCCAGTGCACTACGCCAACTGAATGAAATCATGACTCAAGAAGATGAGTTTGAAAATAAAGGACATTTAGTTAGCAAACAAAGACTCATAGGCAAGATCAATGCTGACCATGTTGGTTTTAGTTATCCAGGTTCTGAAAAGCCTGTACTGCATCCGATGTCGCTAACGATTAATCCTGGCGAACGCATTGCCATTATCGGTCGAAATGGTTCAGGTAAAAGTACGCTAGCTAAGCTACTGGTCGGGCTATTTCAACCCACGGCAGGAAGCTTGCGCTACGACGGTTTAGACTCAGCACAGATTCATCCGAGTGATTTACGTCGTAATTTTGGCTACTTACCCCAAGATGTCACCCTATTCCATGGTTCTATTCGCGACAATATTTTATTTGGTACACGTCAAGTCACTGAACATCAACTCATCCGCGCGGTACAGCTTTCTGGTGTGAGTCAATTCACCAACCTAGAAGCAGAAGGCCTAGACCAACAGGTCGGCGAAGGCGGCATGTCACTCAGTCGCGGACAAAGACAAACTGTCGCTCTTGCTCGCGCCACACTTAATGATCCCCCAGTGTTACTGATGGATGAGCCTACGGCGAGTTTAGATGCTCGCGCTGAACAACAATTTATTCGTTCAATGCAAAATGTCAGCAAAGATAGAACGTTAATTCTTATTACCCACAAGATGCATTTATTGCAACTCGTCGACCGCATTATTGTACTTGAACGCGGCCATGTGGTTGCCGATGGACCTAAAGCAGAAGTGCTAGAAAAACTCAATTTTGGCCTAGTGAACGGAGAGGCTAAAAGATGAGTAAACATTTAACAACAAACGACTTAGACATGGTTGATGATGTCTATGGCGCCATGATGACAGACGCTCCCAGCGGACACAGATTAATCATATGGGCACTTGCTGCTATGGTAGCGTGTTTTTTACTGTGGGCGGGGTTTGCTCAATTAGATAAGGTTACTACTGGAACGGGAAAAGTGATTCCTTCATCACAAGTTCAAGTTATCCAAAGTCTAGATGGCGGCATAATGCAAGAACTCTACGTTCAAGAAGGTGAGATAGTCACAAAAGGGCAGCCTTTAGTGCGTATTGATGATACCCGCTTTCGCTCCGACTTTGCTCAACAAGAGCAAGAGGTTTATGGCTTAAAAACCAATGCTATCCGCATGCGTGCCGAACTCGACAGCATTCTCATATCAGACATGACATCAGACTGGCGCGAGCAAGTGCTCGTTACTAAAAAAGCCTTGGTATTTCCTGAGAGCATCATTACCGCGGAACCCGCCTTAGTGAAAAGACAACAAGAGGAATACAACGGACGCTTAGATAACTTAAGTAACCAACTTGAGATCCTCGTACGTCAAATTCAACAAAGACAGCAAGAAATTGATGATCTCGCCTCTAAAACAACGACATTAACGACGAGCATGCAGCTAATATCCCGCGAGCTTGAACTCACTCGACCTTTAGCCAAAAAAGGTATTGTTCCTGAAGTTGAGTTACTCAAACTCGAACGCACGGTAAACGACTTGCAAGGTGAATTGAATTCAATGCGTTTACTCCGCCCTAAAGTAAAAGCGGCATTAGATGAGGCTATCTTAAAACGCCGTGAAGCCGTATTTGTTTACGCTGCAGAGCTGCGCGCGCAGCTCAATGAAACTCAAACCCGCCTCTCTCGCATGAATGAAGCACAAGTTGGCGCGCAGGATAAAGTCAGTAAGGCGATTATCACCTCCCCTGTTAATGGCACCATTAAAACCACACATATCAATACACTGGGTGGTGTAGTGCAACCTGGGATCGATATTATCGAGATAGTACCGTCGGAAGATCAACTGCTGATAGAAACTAAAATCTTGCCTAAAGATATCGCTTTCTTACATCCAGGATTACCCGCCGTAGTAAAAATTACCGCCTATGATTTTACCCGCTATGGCGGCCTTAAAGGAACTGTCGAACATATTAGTGCCGACACTTCTCAAGATGAAGAAGGCAATAGCTACTATCTCATCAGAGTTAGAACTGCAGAATCTAGTTTAACCAAAAACGATGGCACACAGATGCCAATTATTCCGGGAATGTTAACTTCAGTTGACGTTATCACGGGGCAAAGATCCATACTTGAGTACATTTTAAATCCAATTTTAAGGGCTAAGGACACAGCGCTCAGAGAGCACTAAGCCTTTTTTTTATAAACCGGGAGGTTGGTCATGAAGACTTCAGCAATACGACAATTTCAATGTTCAAAGATAGCCATAGTGCTGTCATTAATCCTGTTACCTTTATCGGCTCAAAGTCAGACGTTAGAACAAGCCGTTGCACATACGCTAGATACAAACCCAGATTTACGAGTGGCCTTCAACCGCTTTAAAGCGCGAGAAGAACAAGTTAATCAAGCGATAGCAGGCTATATGCCAACTATTGATGTCAATGGTGGCTACGGTTATGAACAAACCGACAGCGTATCGACACGTAGACGACCCAATATCGGCGAAGTCGATAGCAAAGGGGTGGCTGAATTAAATCCCGGAGAGTTTGGTGTTAGCATAAAACAAATGCTTTTCGATGGTTTCTACACCAGCAGTGAAGTTGATCGTTATAGCTTTGAAGCTAGCGCAGACCAATGGGCACTGCTTGCTGCAGCTGAAGATATGGCACTCGATGTCAGTAAAGTCTATCTCAACTATTTACGCACCGATGAAGTGTTAAAATTAGCCGAGAAAAACCTTAACAGCCATAAAGAAATTTATGACCAGATTAAACAACGTACTGACTCAGGTTTAGGCTCAATCGCAGATCTATCCCAAATCTCGGGACGTTTGGCGCGTGCTAATGCTAACGTTATTTCTGCTCGCAACAATTTACTTGATGCAAAAGCACAGTACGTCAAAATTGTAGCAGCGGCACCAGCAGACTTAATATTACCAGTGCCAGATGCAGACATGCTGCCAAAGGATCTTAGCTCTGGCATTATTGTTGCGCAAGAGAATCACCCCATACTCAAATCTGCAGCAAACGATATTAGTGCCGCTGAAAATGAACGCTCTTCAGTACAATCCAATTACTATCCTCAGGTTTCTTTAGAACTTAATGGTAACTGGAATAACGATATCAGCGGCGAAGATGGAATATCAGGTGCTGGTGCTTTCCGCAGTGATGTGGGTGGCCATAGTAACGATCTCGTCGCCATGGTGAGGGTGAGATACAACTTATTTGCGGGGGGTAAAGATCTTGCCCGTGAAAAAGAAACTGCTTACAAGTTAGGTGAAGCGAAAGAAATCCGCCAACGTGCCCAACGTGAAGTTGTTGAAGGGGTAAACCTAGCTTGGAACGCATTTGAAATGCTAGCGCCGCAAAAACAATATATTCGCGATCATGTCGTGGCCGCAAAGGATACTCAAACAGCCTATGCACAACAGTTCAACTTAGGCCAACGCAGTTTACTCGACTTATTAGATACCGAAAATGAACTCTTCGAGGCGCGTAAAGACTACTTACAAGCTGAATATGATGAAGTTATTGCTAAGTATCGCGTGCTCAATTCTACAGGGCGATTATTAGACTCACTTAAAGTGACTAGACCTGATGCGTGGCGCGGAGAGCGCAATTATGAAGGAGGAGCTAACAAATGAAAACTCTCACATTTTTTCTAAGTGTCACTCTTTTAGCTGGTTGTTCGATGCGCGATACGGTTAATATTGACGAAATGGTCACAACTCAAACCTATGATCTATCTGATAAAGATAGCGATGGTGTCATTGAAGCCCGTGAACGCTGCAACGACACCGCCCAAGGGGCAGGTATTGATAACTATGGCTGTGGCAAAATAAAAGCGATTAACGAGCGAAAGGAAATAAATATTTTATTCCCGAATGACTCTGCTTATATTGCGCCTGAGTACTATCCTCAAATTGAAGAGGTGGCTATTTTTCTACGTCAGTATCCAACGACCAAAGTGACTATCGAAGGTCACACGAGTCGCACAGGAACCGATGAACGAAATACAGTATTATCTCAAGAACGTGCAAATGCTGTCACCGCAGTACTGGCTGAACGCTTTAGTATTGATAGAAGTCGATTAACTGCTATTGGATATGGTTCTAGCCGCCCAATTGTTTTAGAACAGACGCCAGAAGCAGAAATTCGTAACCGTCGCGTTGTTGCAGAAGTCACTGGTGATGATACGGCAGCAGACATGAAATGGACAATTTACTCGGTCGATGACAACTCAAAATAAAGGACTAACACATTAGGTTATGAACGGCAGACTTGATTATAAAGATTCATTATTGCGAGTCTGCCGCTTTAGCCTAATAGCGTCAGCCTTAGGCATATGTTGCCTATATGCGGCCCCCACACAAAACCTTGATGAAGTGAAGATAACTTCAACCCTAGAAAAACATTACGGCGAACGTGCTGGAATGCGAGCAAGGGCTTGGTTCAAAGTGTTATCGGAAGCGAGTACGCTAGATGAAAAAGAAAAGTTATTGAAGGTGAATAACTTTTTTAATTTATTCCGTTTTGTGGATGACAGTAAATTATGGGGAGACTCGAATTATTGGGCAACGCCGATGGAGTTTATTGGTGTGAATGGCGGTGATTGCGAAGACTTTTCGATCGCAAAGTACTTCACTCTACTCCAACTTGGTGTTCAAGAGGACAAGATGCGGATCACTATGGTTAAAGCCACAACGGTTAATCAATACCACATGGTATTGGCTTACTATGAAACACCATCATCAATTCCTTTAGTGCTCGATAATCTTGACCATGAAATAAAACCCGCCACAAAAAGAAAAGATCTACTGCCTGTTTATAGCTTTAACGGTAAACAGTTATGGCTCAATAAAGAGCAAGGTCGAGGCGTACTGGCAGGGTCCTCAAAACGATTAGAAAAATGGAACGATCTTAACCATAGATTAGGTGTTGACCGTCTTAGGCAACCAAAATTAAAACTGGAGTAGCACCAAAAATGACACTGTTTAGACAGATTTATTCGCTGCTTTTTAGCCTATTCTTGCTTGTAGTTGCAAGCCTTGGCTATGTGCAATTCACTGAGACTCAAAGCTTTTTAACAAAGCAAATGGAGTCCGATCTAAACAATGCCAGCACTTCACTCGGTCTAATGCTTACCCCAGCACTCGAAGCCGGCGATACCGCAGCGGCAGAAACCTTAGTGAATGTTATTTTTGAAGGTGGTTACTATCAAAATGTAAAATTGACTTGGATGGTTGATGGTAAGCAACAAGAGTGGAATAATCCTTTAAAAATTGAAGATGTCCCTCAATGGTTTATCAATCTAGATCTGTTTAAAACCATAAAAAAACAAAGCACTATCACCTCGGGTTGGCTGCAGCTAGCACAGCTTGAAATCACTGCTCATCCTGGTTTTGGTTATCATGAACTATGGCGAATCATGTCCAATACCATCATCGCCTTCTCACTACTTTTTCTCGTTGCTATTTTTACAGCAAGAGTAGGCTTAACATGGATATTGAAACCTCTCCACACCCTGTCTGAACACGCGAAAAGTATCGCAGCACGCCAATTTGGTCCAGACATGGCACTACCCAAAACAACCGAATTAAAAGACTTAGTGACTGCATTTAACAGCATGTCAGCTCAATTGAAACAAGTGTTCCATTCTCTTGACGAAGAGGTTGGCGCGTTACGTAAGAAGAATCTTGTCGATCCCGCGTCAGGCCTGCCTAACCGCCAATATGTAGTAAGTCGTTTAAATGGTTGGTTAAGTGAACCTAGCAGCGGTGCTTTATTCCTCGCCAAACTCGACTGGCTCGAAGAAGTGCACAGTAAATATGGCTATCAAGTCCGAGATGAAACCATACGGATCCTCGCAGAAAAGTTTCAACAGCAATTAAACGAAATAACGCCTTCGGTCATAGGACGTATTGCCGCCTATGAATTTGCATTTTTAGTGACCGATGTTGAACACGATCAGATCAGCAAATATTTACAAACACTTATCCGTACCATCAATCAAGAAATGTCAAAAGCAGGCTGTAAGCCCAACGAAGACTTTGCTATCGGTATTGCGGAACGTATTGGGCAAATGAATGTGTCGGATATTTTGGCCCAAGCCGACAATGCCCTTCAAAAAGCATTACAAGAAAATAAAACCTTCCACTGGTTTGAAACCACAGAGCAGCAATTATTCACCCGCGAGCAATGGCGCGATAACCTCAGCCATGCCATCAGCAATAAGAAGTTTAAGTTTAGATGGCAACCCATCCAATTTTGCGATGGTGATGGCATAGCGCAACGGGAATTGTATTGCCAATTAGAGCTTGGCGATCAACTCACCCATGCAGGGCAATTTATGCCGTATATCGAGTTATTATCACTTGGTGCCTTACTCGATAAATGCTTAATTGAAACTGTGTACGAGCAAAAACTGCTCGAGCGGAGCTATGAACCGCTCGCAATTAACTTAACCCACCAAAGTATTAACGATCCTCAGTTCCATGAGTGGCTAAATCAATTTTTGCGAAGTGCCACATTTATTGAGCGTATCTGCTTCGAAATCCCTGAGGCTGGTGTTTATAGTGATCTTAAGTCATGCCAGCACTTATGTAACATCATTCGCGATAACGGTGCTAAGTTTGGTATTGACCACTTTGGTCGTCAGTTTGGCTCTATGTCTTATCTACAGGAATTAAGACCTAGCTATGTCAAGCTGGATCAATCCTTCGCCTACTATGATGAGACACACCACAACAGCGAATTGTGCCGCGCCCTAATCAACGTAGCAAAAGGATTGAACATTCAAGTCATAGTGACGGGTATTCAAGAAAAAGCTCAGCTAGAACGTTTTAACGAGCTTAGAACAGATGCCTATCAAGGCTTTATCGCCCCGCCAGTGAATCTTGACTAAGCCGTATTATTAAGAAGTGATGTTTGCAAACAAAAAGCTCCGTAAGGAGCTTTTTGTTTTTCTACGGTTGAGTGACTATGCCGATACAGTTCTGCTCTGCCAGGTGTAAATAAGAACTGTGGCCAACTTCTATACTCATTGAGAATACGCTATCAAGCGACAACAAACATGATAATGCCAGTGAGTAAGTTCCATTTCGCCAATGCAAAAAAGCCTCAGTATATTCATTAATGAATGCTGAGGCTTTTCTACTTATTTGGTCGGTGATAGAGGATTCGAACCTCTGACCCTCTGGTCCCAAACCAGATGCGCTACCGGACTGCGCTAATCACCGTAAATTTTGCACTATTGTTTACATACGCTTAGAGGGTTCACCCTCTTGTCCACTTTCATCCAAAACATCTTGATGCGTTATCGGACTGCGCTAATCACTGTAAACATTAACTATTTACTTAACTTACATTAAGCTCGCTAGTCACGCGAAGAATTTGGTCGGTGATAGAGGATTCGAACCTCTGACCCTCTGGTCCCAAACCAGATGCGCTACCGGACTGCGCTAATCACCGAGAATGAAAATCTTTATATCAAAGTAAATGAATGGGGTGACTGATGGGGCTCGAACCCACGACAACCGGAATCACAATCCGGGACTCTACCAACTGAGCTACAATCACCACTGATTTTCACTTACTTTGCTAACCTTAAAGCTCACAACTCTGTTCGGAAGTGGTGCGCCCAAAAGGATTCGAACCTTCGGCCTCACCCTCCGGAGGGGTGCGCTCTATCCAGCTGAGCTATGGGCGCTCGCCTTGGTTAGCGCCGCATATACTAGGGTCAAATCCCCTTTGAGTCTATAGCTGTTTTGCACTTTTTTTACTGACTGCTCAAGTTTTATCACATTAGCTGACTTTTAAAGCGGAATGCAGCCAAAATATGACTTGGATGTTACAGTATTTCATGCTAATTATAGACTTTGGTAAAAGCAAACATATATTTAACTAGTGAGTATCATGTTTAAGGATGAAGATGAAACTGGCCAGCCGCGTGTGAGTGAAATGGAACGCTTACGCAAAAAAATTATTCGCTTAAAACAATTAGCGCATAAATATAAGCATGCTGAGATCATTCAAAACGCATTACTCGAAATATCCAATATTGCGACTCATGCTTCTTCACTCGAAGAATTCTATGTTGGCGTACATAGCCATCTAAAACAGCTCATTCCCGCTGATAATTTTTTTATTTCAACCCTGGATACTCACACAGGTGAACTCGCCATCCCCTTTTTCGCTGATGAGAAAGATGCCCATCCAGCGGAGCTTTATCCTGAACAATCACTATCTACATTATTACAGCAAGGATTAACAGGCTACGTACTCAGAACTGGGAAAGCTTTGTTGTGTAACAATGACACAGTCAATGAACTGATTGCCGCTGGAGAAATTGTTAATTTAGGTTCTCCCTGTCATCTGTGGCTGGGCGTGCCCATCAAACAAGATGACATAGTAACGGGTGTGTTAGTGGTGCAAACCTATGACACAAACATCAGTTATGGTGAAATCGAACTCGAGTTAATGACGTTCATTTGTCACCATATTGCTGGGGTCATGGAACGGCTAAAACATCAAGAACAATTAGAACAAGCTATCCAGCAAAGGACAAAAGAACTCAGCCAAGCCTACGATAAGTTAAAACTAGAAGTCTATGAACGGCGTAGAGCTGAACGCTTACAAAAATCACTGTTCGAAATCGCCGAGCTAGCAAGTTCCAGTGCAGACAACCCAGACTTTTATGCCCAATTGCATAATGTTATTCGACACCTCATTCCCGCCAACAATTGCTATATCGCGCTTTTGGATGACACAGAAACCCACCTCACGTTTCCTTTTTATGTATCGCAATTAGCCAATAAGCACCCTGGCACTCGGCCGCTACAAGACGGCTTAACCGAATATGTGCTCAAACATAAGCGCCCACTATTGCTAGATCAAAGCAGTATCAATGCATTAATTGCCTCTGGTGAGCTATATTCCCAAGCGCCAGCGTTAAATCATACTCAAACCATGCATCAGTGGATCGGAATCCCGCTTTTTATCCATGATCAAGTTCGTGGTGCGTTAACGATTTACAGTTTTAGCATGACACAGAATTACCAAGTTAAAGACTTAGAATTACTGACATTTGTATCACAACATATAGGCTCGGCTATCGAGAAAAAGCTGTCCGCTGAGTCCTTACAACGCAGTTATGAAGAGCTAGAAGAAAAGGTTATTGATCGTACCAAAGCGTTAGCCGAACTAAATAAAAGTCTTGAGAAAGAAATTCAACAACGCCGCAGTATGGAAGCCAAGCTAGTTCACGATGCCAAACATGACGCACTTACAGGCCTGCCTAATCGCGCTATGTTTATGGAGCGTTTATCTCAAGCGATCAAGCATGTTCGTCGCCATAGCTTAGAACAGTTTGCCCTGCTGTTTATCGACCTCGACCGCTTCAAACAGATTAACGACACTATGGGACACCTAGAGGGTGATAAATTCTTAATTGAGACGGCAAGCCGACTCAAGTCCTGCATTCGTGATAACGACACCTTAGCGCGACTCGGTGGCGATGAGTTTGTGATACTGCTCGATAGCATTAACAACATCAACGACGCGAAAGATATATCAGAAAGAGTGATCCAAAAAATATCCCAGCCCTATCGACTTGGCACAATGGAATTTAGTTCTGGAGCCAGTATCGGTATCACCATCAGTGGCAAACACAGAATCGATACCAGTGAATCTATGTTACGTAATGCAGATACTGCCATGTATCAGGCGAAAGCCAATGGTAAAGGTTGCTATGTTATTTTTGATGATAACGCCCAACATCAGGCCATGCAGGATGTCGAGTTAGAAACTGAATTTAGACATGCATTACACCATGCTGAAATACAGCTTAGTTACTTACCAGTAGTCAATTTTAAAACAGGTCAAGTGCATGCATTAGAAAGCCGCCTGTTCTGGCAACATCCGCAGCGTGGGCTCTTACAGCAGGAACAACTTAGCACGCTTGCTGAACAGTCACACCTTACCGTTGAGCTCGATAAATATACGATCAGCATCATAGATAGCAGCTATCCCCAACTCCTCAAGCAATATGATGTATCTGTTGAATTACATGTCATGCTTTCGAGCCAACATCTCAAGCATAAGCATGTACTGCGCAGTTTGAAAAACACTCTCAAGCAAACCCAGTTAAACCTGAGCCATTTGTGGTTATTCTTCAATGAAAAAGCCCTAGTGCAGGAAACTGAAAATCATATCAATGGCTTTGAATTGTTGCAGAAGCTCGGGGTGAAACTCGGCATCAGCCAGTACGGTAGCGGCTATAGTGCATTAAATAGCTTATTGTTTCTGCCGATAAAAGGCTTAAAACTCGATGCCAACCTCACCAAACAAATACAAGGCGAGCAACAGCTTAAGTTAATGTCTGCCTATCAAAAAACGGCATCAACCTTAGAGCTTCAAACCTTTGTCGATGGCATTGATAACCCTGAACAAAAACGTATCTTCAGTGAACTGGGTTATCAACTGGGTCAGGGGGCAGCTTTAGCCGACACTTTTACCTTATGTGAAACCCAACCACAGATCTGTGCTCAGCTCGAATATGCCTAGTAAAAAATAAGTAGCTGATTTAAAAGAATAGTAAGCGAAACCGCTCGCTATTTTTTAAACATGTCTCTTAAGCTAGAAATATTTGCCCGCCCCGTTTGCATCCGCTCCTGCTCCGTTTGTTGTGGCTTACGGTTTTCCCACACCACATCATCTTGAGGTAACTCAAGTAAGAAACGGCTTGGCTCACAACGCATGGTTTCACCAAATTGGCGCCTTTCGCGGCAGAGAGTGAACCAAAGCTCTCGTTGAGCTCGAGTGATACCCACATACGCCAACCGACGCTCCTCATCGACGTTATCTTCGTCTATGCTGGTTTGATGGGGCAAGATACGCTCTTCTACTCCAACCATAAACACGAAGGGAAACTCTAAGCCCTTAGAAGCATGCAAGGTCATCAACTGCACCTGATCGCCACCTTCATCTTCACTATTGCGCTCCATCATGTCCCTGAGCGTCAATCGAGTCACCACCTCTGGCAAGGTCATAGGCTCATCTAACTCATCACCCGCGAGCATCTCAGTCACCCAACGGTAAAGCTCTGAGATATTCTTCATCCGCATTTCAGCGGCCTTGGCACTGGTGCTGGTTTCGTATAAATAATCTTCATAATTGATCTTACGGATCAAATGCTTCACCGCCTCGACGGGTTCACCACGTTCGGCATGCTCCCCAGTCTCCACGATAAAACGACCAAACTGATACAAAGATGACATAGCCGCAGGCGGTAAATGATGATTCAGTTCAGGCTCAAAAATCGCCGCAAACATAGAAATATGCTTCTCGTTGGCAAAATTACCTAAACGCTCTAAGGTTGATGGACCTATGCCACGTTTAGGCAAATTAACGATGCGCAGGAAAGCATTATCGTCATCGGGATTCACCACGAGCTTTAGATAGCCCATAATGTCTTTAATTTCAGCACGAGCAAAAAATGACGTACCACCACTCAATTTATAAGGAATACGGTTCGTCATCAGTGCGCGTTCGAGTAACCGTGATTGATGGTTGCCCCGATACAAAATCGCATAATCGCCAAACTGAGTACGGCCGACAAACTTGTGCCGCACAATTTCGGCAACAACACGTTCAGCCTCTTGCTCCTCATTGGCGGCAAACAGCACCCGCAACGGCTCACCATAGGCAAGCTCGCTAAACAGGGCTTTATCATAAACATGGGGATTATTCGCGATAAGAATGTTCGCAGCCCGTAGGATCCGCTGGCTAGAACGGTAGTTCTGCTCCAGTTTAATCAGCTTAAGCTGTGGAAAATCTTTACCCAATAACACGAGGTTTTGTGGCTTAGCACCACGCCATGAATAGATAGACTGATCGTCGTCCCCCACCACAGTAAAGCGCGCCCGCTCACCCACTAACAGCTTGACCATTTCATATTGGCTGGTATTAGTATCTTGATATTCGTCCACCAGCAAATATTGGATCTTGGTTTGCCAGCGCGTCCGCACTTCTTCATGGTGGCGTAACAATAAGGTTGGCATCAGAATCAAATCGTCAAAATCTAAAGCGTTATAGGCTTTCATATGTTGAGCATAACGCTGATACAACATAGCAAATAAGTGCTGTTGCTCATCTTTAGCGATTTTGCGCGCCTGATCGGGAATAATTAAGCCACCCTTCCAGTTTGAAATGGTACTGGCGAGTGCCTTGAGTAAATCTTTATCTTCATCCAACTCGTCTTGGGTTAACTCTTTGAGCAGTGCCAAGGTATCTTGATCATCAAACAGCGAAAAGCCTGGCTTTAAGCCTAAGACCTTATGCTCGCGTTTAATGATCTCAAGCCCTAAGGTGTGGAAGGTTGAAATCCACAATCCTCTGGCCTCTTTGCGTCCCATGGACTGAGCGACCCGCTCTTTCATCTCACGGGCAGCCTTGTTGGTGAAGGTCACCGCCGCAATATTACGCGCCTTATAGCCACACTTTTCGACCAAGTAAGCGATTTTATTGATAATGACGCGCGTTTTACCACTACCCGCACCCGCCAATACTAGGCAAGGGCCTGAAACATAATGAACAGCATCGTTTTGGGCGGGATTGAGTTTCATCTTTGCGCAATATCCAAACAAGTCGACAGAAAGGGATGGGATCATAGCAGAATCGACAGTTTTAAGGCTAACAAATCCCCGCTTAGGTTGAGCAGAACTCAACTCTGTAGATAAGCCTCTCCGTGATATAAACCCCAACAACAGCCAACTAAAGTGTTCACGCGTCTGCTTTACTTTTGAAAGCTAACGTACTGAGTTACAATCGAGCTATTCAGTAAAGAGGCGGACAAGATTATGATCAATCCAAAGAAAATCGAAGAAATGGCGAAACAATTGAGCGAAAGTTTGCCCAGCGGTCTAAAGCAATTTGCCGGTGAATTTGAAGAGCGCAGTAAGCAAGTACTGCAAAATCAATTGCTCAAGTTAGATATGGTTTCCCGTGAAGAATTTGATGTGCAGCAACATGTACTACTGAAAACCCGCGAAAAATTAGAAGCCCTACAAGCTCAAGTCAATGAGTTAGAAAAAAAGCTCAACGCGGCGGGCTAACTTATCATGCATGTTTGAAAGAGCACAGTTAGCGATAGCGCAGCTGTGCTTTTTTGTTTTTAACACTTCAAGCATTGAGTCACTTGGGGAAATAATGCAACAACTCGCCAGCTATATCCTTGCTATTGAAGGCTATCCAAGCCCTGTCTACGTGGTAAGCCAATCAAACGAGCAGCAAACCTATCACGATGATAATGTGGAGATTCGTGAGTCCATAACGCTTTATCACTTCGATAACGGGGTTGTGATTAGCAAGCTAAGCGAGCAAGATAAACAAGCTTATGCGTCAGACATGGTTTGTGAAGATTATTGGCTCAGCTATCGGGTTGTAACAGCTCATATTGCGATTTCGCCGCAGCAAAAATCCTTTAGCAATCTATGTCAGCAAAGCTTTTGGCTTAAGATGCAGCAAGGGCTGGCAGTAAGGCCACCGCTGCAACCAGAGCATAAACAGACTTAATGCTTTAGCGTCGAACAATCAAGGAATGAAGCTACAATGGATGTCACAATCAGCACACACTATCAGGACTATCTTCTTTGGGGATTATTGTTGCTTGGTGGCCTGCCGCTACTCACTTATCCCGGTGTGCTCCTCGCCAGCTTGATGGGACTGGCCAGTCAATCAAGCATTAAACCCGCTTTTATCTATCGATTGATGAATCAGTGTTTTCTATGGGGAAGCCTAATTTATCCCGCCGTGTATATCCCCTGTTATCGCATTACTAGCGATAGTACTGCGACTTCTTCATCTTTAGTCATTGCTGCGTTGCCACTGCTGCATCTAATCTTACTGTATGGCTGCTTTCGCTTTATGGATGCTCCAACTAAAGAGACAAATAGTTAAAGCTTTTGTTGGCGAGCATACTTTTGCTTAAGGCCTTTATGGTTAGCCTTAACTAACTTCCAGCGGTCACAGCCATTGAAACGAGCATATTCACTGACTGCGATATCAAAGGCCGCACAGAAATCCTCATCTAAGCCATTCACCATCATGCCCTCTTCTAAGGTCAATTGCTGTAATAGCAATAGGTTAGCTTGGCGATCGGCTTTAACATCCACGCGGCCAACAAAAATGTCGCGCCACAGAATCGCTAAAGAATAATAACCATACTGACGCTTTTCGGCTGGGACATAGACTTCAATTTGATAATCAAAATCAAACCATTGCTTTAATCTTTGCCGTTGGATCAATAAATTATCGAAGGGATTAAGCAGCCACACTTTATGAGGTAATGGTGCATTTAGCTGTAATGAAGGGCGATAAAAGTAGCTTTGGCCCGCAGCCTTAAAATACGCTAATAGCCCGTGAGCTAACAACTCTGCCAATTCTTGGGCTACAGTTGATTTCATACCTTTGCGTAAATAAGCCATTTGCGCCGCAGTACCGAAGGCGTGGGCATCAAGATAACGATCAATTAGATAGCGGGTAAATTCACTATCTGTCGGTGCTTTGGCATTTACATCTTGTGGCAACACACGCGCGGTAAGATCGTAAACCTTTTGAAATTTCTCCCGCCGCACCACCATCAACTCACCACGCATAAACAGCTGCTCTAGGGCTTTTTTCGCGGGTTTCCAATCCCACCAGGTACCGTTTTTAGCTTCACTATGTTCAAAATCACTGGCCTTGAGTGGCCCTTCTGCGAGGATTCGCGCCCGCACTTCCTGCATTATTTTATCGTCGGGCTCAAACCAATGCTTACCGCCATTTTGCAGCTGCTGTTTACGCTGCAAACTAAAACGGTAATCGGCAATCGGTAAATAAGCTGCCGCATGGGACCAATATTCGAAGATCTCTCCTTTGGCTAAAGCCATATCAAGCATCTTTGGCTGATATTCTGGCATACGACTATGCAGCACATGATGATGCGCTCGCTCAACCACGTTGATAGAGTCAATTTGTACATAACTGAGACGTGAAATTGTCTCGGTAACTGAGGTATGTGGTTGTAATAATCCTTGCTGCTGCATATTTAATTGCAGCCACTCGCGGGGTGAAAAGGGATTAGGCATCGATTCTCCAAATTCAACGGCAAGCAAATACCAGACCAGAGAAAAAATATAACAAACTGAAAATAAAAGTATTTAGTACACTATTCAATGAGTAGGTTTGTGAAATGTACGCACAAGTCTACTCACTAGGCAGTATATTCGGATAACATAAGCCATTTATACCTTAACGGCTATCGGTTTACCTGCCCGTTAGTTTCACGACTCGAAATAGAGCCTATCTGGCATAGGCTCTTCATTAAGGATTGATGATGAATATCTACTATCGCCAAGCACAACTCTGCGGCCGCAAAACAGGTAATGGCACTAAGCTGCCATTTTTGATGAATATCTTGTATTCACTTGCTGCTAAAAATGGCGATCACCAGCCCTTTTCAATAGATGACATTAACGCGGTACTGTTTAATCAGCATCAGTCGATTGGTTGCTCTATCGAGGCGCCGCTACCGATAGTGAGTTGGCGCACCGAAGCGATAGAGTATGAGTTATTTAAAGGCGAAGAGCTGGTGTACCTGCCCCAATGTATCATCTTTAGCAATGGCGCCATTGCCTATGTCATTGTCGTCATGGGTGATGAGTATGAGCTGCGTATTTGGCCCGATTACAGTAACCGTGATCGAGAAAAACACCACTGGTTTTCCCACCATGCCGTAGTCTATTCCGCAGAACTTGACGTCTTTAAACAAAGCTTCGAAGCACTGCTCAAACATATTAAAAAAGAAAATGACTACGAGAAAAAACACCCAAAATTTGGCAAAGACATCCCACTATCAGATTCATAAACTTGAATAATGAGTATGGATTTAGCGGCAATCGCCATAATTTTGCCACTATTGATCAGCAACTTGCCCGCAACTTTTGTAAAAAAATCTGTTTTAATACCCGCCGTGATACCGAGTTAACTCTGCACAATCTTAGCGGATAAGTCTCGGTCGTATTTCATAGGGAATGAAATTCAATGTTCAGCATTATTTTCTGGGTACTCACCCTACTTAGTTTGGCCTTATTTGGTAGCGCAGCCTATTTAGTGGTGCGAGCACTCCTCAAAAAATTTAATCGAAGTCAAGGAATCGATATGTCAGCACAAGAACCGTGGGCAGCAGCCACCGCAAAGGGAACGGCATTAAAAAACACCACCTTATTAAAAGCCTTAACCATTGGCATACTCTCAATCCTCGCGTTGATCCCGCTGGGGATCATTATGGATATGACTTCTGATCGCCAAACCCTTTACCACAGCGTTGTCGATGAAAT
Organism: Shewanella sp. SM20; assembly: GCF_025654545.1. Taxonomy (NCBI): domain Bacteria; kingdom Pseudomonadati; phylum Pseudomonadota; class Gammaproteobacteria; order Alteromonadales; family Shewanellaceae; genus Shewanella; species Shewanella sp. SM20. Next base: position 65,528 of record NZ_JAKKRK010000025.1, read on the forward strand.
CGGCCGTTCATGGGGTGAGCAGCAAACCCTCTCAGGTCCTGCGCTGGTGATCCCTTACAGCTATTTTGTGTTGCAAGAAGAAGTCAGTAACGACGGTAAAACTCGCCATGAAGTGAAGCGTACCTATCAAGATGAGCTAGTGATCCTACCGAAAAAGCTCACCCTCGACTTAGACCTAAAACATGATTTTCGCACCCGTGGCATTTATCAATCGCTGGTGTATAACGCAGCTCTACAAGGTCAGGCCGACTTCAGCCTTAACCGTTATGATATTCCTAACCTTATCGCCTTCGATAACAAAAATGCCCGGTTAGTCTTTGGGGTGTCATCGAATCAAGCAATTGATAAAGTAGAAAAAATTGAAATCACCGGTGAATCGACATTACTCTCTGGATCACTGATGTCGGGCACGGGGTTAACCACTGGCGGTTTAGAAAAAGGCTTTAATCAAAAGATCCAAGTCAGCGAAGCAAGTGATTTTAGTGTGGATTTTGCCATGACACTACGCGGCTCTCAGTCTATCAGCGCATTGCCACTAGGCGAGCAAACGCTAATCAATATTCGCGCCGACTGGCCGCATCCAAGCTTTAAGGGATTATTACCCGCAGAACGGGACATCAACGCGCAAGGCTTTACTGCAAGTTGGAATATCAGCCACTTAACCCGTAACTATCCACAAGAGTTTATTAAGAGTAATCAATCGACTCTCACTGAAGTGTCGGCCAATGCGATTTTATTCGAACCAGTGACTCACTACGGCAAGATTGATCGCTCGGTAAAATACGGCCTACTGTTTATCGTGCTGACTTTTATCATGTTGTTTATCTTCGAAATCGGACAAAAAACCAGCCTAAGCACGATTCAATATGTGTTAGTCGGCAGCGCCATGGCCTTGTTCTATTTGCTACTACTCTCGCTATCTGAGCATCTAGCCTTCTTGCATGCCTATTTAATTGCCGCCTGTATTCCCGTGCTGTCGGTATCGGCTTATGTAGGGAGTGCCACAGCAAGTATTAAGCGCGGTGCATTAGTGGGCATCATGCTGGTGAGTTTATATGCCGTGCTGTACTCGATACTGCAACTGGAAGATTACGCCCTATTGATGGGTTCAGGTTTACTGTTAGTCGTACTGTTGATTTTGATGTTCGTGACTAGGCATCACCCTAAGAACACGGCGCAATAGCGCCCTACCGATCCACCCTTGAAGACCCCCGACAGCGCCATCTTTTGCTGTCGGGATTTTTTTATTGGCAAAACCATTGCCGCGTTGTAGCCTATGGCGTTTTATGAAGAGGCTTATATTTTGACCCATAGCGTCTATCTTTTACGCCGTTTAGGTTTAGCTTGGATACTGTTGGCAACCATTCCGGGCTTACTATTACTGACACAGAATCAGCTGTTTCCACTGATCGATCTGCACTCTACCTTAGCCAAAACCTTATATTGGATTACCATGACGGGCACAGCGCCCTATGGCGTCGCAACAGTCTTGTTTGTATTGGCGATCGCCTATCGTCATATGCCTAAACCACTCTTTATAAGTTTATTTTTTGCCATCAGCCTCAGCCAAGTTATCAGCTTAGGCTTAAGCCACACCCTCAAATCCTATTTTAAAGAGCCCAGACCTAATCTCGTTTTTCTAGCAGAACAAGCACTGCCTAAGCATGAACCGCTTTCACTCGATGCCTTTTATCAATTGGATAAACAGTCACGTTCAAAGACAATTGCCAATGCACTCGATGGCTTGATCGCTGCAGAACCCGCCTTGAAACTCGACTCACGGATCCATCAGCATTGGGAAGATGAAATCGGCTATTCTTTTCCTTCGGGACATACCATTTTTGCTGTGACGCTAGTGCTTACCGCCAGCTACTATTTGCTACTCGCTGGATTACCTAGCTTAGTCATGGCGTTATGGAGCTGGGGATTTTTGATGGGATTAAGCCGTATGCTGCTTGGTATGCATTGGCCGCAGGATGTGCTGTTTTCAACCTTTTTAGCCGCCATCATCAGTGGATGTAGCGTGTTCTTTGTCAGTAAGTTGCGTCCACTCTCGCATGCGTTTGCTAAAGGATCTGAGCGCTAACGCTGTTAATTCAGCGTCTGGATTTGGCTGTCGACTCACATACGACAGCTTCAAACACTATGAAGTTAAATACTTAGGCATTGCTAAGCACTGCCTAAGTATTTTGCCACTAGAGCCTGATAAATTCCATTGGCCTTAATTCTAGCGAGCCCTTGATTGAAAGTATCCCGCGCCACTGAGTTGTGGAACACCATTCGATAGGATGTTGGGGGGAAAATAAAGTGGTAGCTTAATGCTTGCTGGGTATCAACATCATCCTCAACGAACTTATTCAGTTGAGCGAATATATAACGATCGGCAATCACAGTATTAATGCGACCTAAGTACAACATACGGTTCTGGCTTAATTGGCTATCGACTTCACGATAAATAGTCTGTTGCGCTACGGCATTAAACTCAGGGCCAAGTAAGAAGCGAGCATTTTCAAAAGCGGCGACACTGTACTTTTTAAGATCCGCAATACGTGTTATTTCAAGGCGTTGTTCGGCCAAGCTGATCGCCACATTGGTATATTCAACATAATCATTAGACCAATAACCATCGACGCCATTTGCAGGGTTCATCGTCATTACAGCATCTAATCGATCTTTATTGAAATATAAAACTTGGCGTTTACGAGAGTAGAATTTGAAGTTGACTGGCTGCCCCATTTCCTTAAACGCGGCCTTAATAATATCGATCTCAAGCCCTGATTCAGCATCTTCGATAATATAAGGCGGTCGATTTAGAGCGCTACCAATGGTTAACGATGCAGAAAATGCATAAGTCGGTAATATGAATAAGCAGATTAGCAACAAACTCAAGCGCATACAGTGTCTCACTCTTATTAGTATCATAACATTAGCGGTAAATAACGGGAGTTCCAAACAGCGCGACTCCCAAAATCTCTATCCGTTATCACTGTCACAACCTTTAAAATATCTCATTTGATCAAGATTTTTGGCAAAGTCGGCTAAGACTGGCAAACTAGAGGCTGACTCAGTTAACCCTAAGCTTTCGATGACAGACACTCACCACTACAAACTCGATCAACTCGATTTAACGATTCTGCGCTTACTGCAAACTCACGGCAGATTATCGAATCTCGAACTGGCCAATAAAGTCGGACTATCGCCATCTCCTTGCTCGCGCCGTGTTAAAGCCTTAGAAGAAGCGGGTTATATTGCCGATTATGCAACGCGTCTGTCGGCGGATAAGTTCAACCTGCATTTGACCGCGTATATCCATGTTCGAATGGAGAAACATACACCGGCGATTCTCAATCAATTTGAAACCAATGCACTCGCCTACGAAGAAGTCCAAGAATGCGCGCTGATCACTGGCTCAGAGGCCGACTATCAACTTAAAGTGCTAGTACAAGATATGGCGCACTTTCGCACTTTCCTGTTAGATAAACTCACGACCAACGTGCATATCGCAGGGGTGCATTCCAGCTTTGTCCTCAAAAAGGTTAAGGACCACACGGCCATTCCCTTAGGGCATGTCAACATTCAAGCATAAGCCAACACCCAACAGTCACGGCAAACACCGCAAACAAGACAGCGGCACAAGTAACAGTCATAGCACAAAATAGCGGTTAGACATCTGCCATACGGTATTTTTTGACCATAAGATCACAATTCAATAAATTTTTATCATCGCAATGATTCGCCAAATCTCAACCTTCAGTCGCACCTGATAGCAATAAAATCTCGCACAAAACAGATAGGCGGCACACAACATCAACTTACAGCCAAAAACCGATAAATTATTGCAGATTAACACCATTTTAACGCACTAAAATTGCGTTGAAATCCTAATTTATCCGCCTAAGATACGCCTTCTTTTTACGGGAGGCACAATGCAATCGGCCAATACAAGTTCAACTAACCACTTCAGCTCACGCTTAGGTTTTATCATGGCGGCCGCAGGTAGCGCCGTTGGCGTCGGCAATATTTGGGGATTCCCCACCCAAGCGGCCACCCATGGTGGCGGCGCCTTTCTACTTGTGTACCTAGTGCTGATTTTCATCCTAGGCATTCCCATGCTGATGGCTGAACTCATGATAGGTCGCCACGGGCAAACCAACCCCGCCGATGCCATGGGCAAACTCGGCTTCAACTCGCTCACCCGCGGTTTAGGCAAGACCATAGGTTTGCTTTCCATAGTGACAGCGGGATTGATTTATACCTTCTACAGCATTCTCTCCGGCTGGTTTGTCAGCTTTGCCATCGCGCCTATCGCCACTGCCTTTGGCTCGAATGATACCGCCGCTTGGCTAGTGGATTTTTCGCTGTCACGTAATCTGGTGTTTACACTGATCTTCAGCACGCTGGTGTTTCTGGTATTACTGCAAGGCGTGCAAGAAGGCATAGAAAAATGGTCGAAACGCTTAATGCCGTTATTACTGATCATGCTGATCGCGGGCGTGGCGTATATCTTCACCCTTAATGGCGCGAGCGAAGGGATAAGCGAGCTACTCACACCTAACTTTACCAAGGCACTGGCGCCAGATACCTTGATCAGCGCGCTCGGACAAACCTTCTTCTCCCTTACCATAGGCACAGGTGCCATGATGGTGTACGGCAGTTATCTGAGCCAAAAAGAGAATATCGCCAAACTGACCGTCTGGGTTGCCTTTACCGACAGCGGCATCGCCTTTCTCGCCGCCTTCTTGATTATCCCAGCCATGTATGTGGCCCAGCACAATGGCGTGGAGATTTTTAATGCTGAGGGTAAATTACTCGATTCGGATGCATTGGTGTTTACTGTCTTACCCGCGTTATTTTCGACCTTAGGCGATACGGCCAACCTCATCATCAGCGTGATTTTCTTTATTCTGCTGATCATCGCGGGTTTAACCTCGGCCATATCCATCGCCGAAGTGCCGACGAGTTATGTGATGCAAAAGTTCGGACTCAGCCGTCAACGCGCCACCTTGATCATCGGCCTATTGTTGACCTCATTATCCTTATTACTGGCGGTATTTTTTGAGACGCTATTTAGTTTCACTATAATGCTGACCACCCAAATCGCCCAGCCGCTGGTCGCCCTCGGTATTGCGGTTTACTTAGGTTGGATTTGGCGCCAAACCCAGCTGCTCAAGGTAATTCGTGGGCAAGAAGGTGTCGATAGCACAGGACTTTTCTGGCGCATTTGGCCAAAGTATGTGAAGTATATTTGCCCAGTGCTGATTATCGCCATAGCCATCAGGCAATTTGTATAACCTCTTTCCAAAAACTAACAATCCACGCTGAATTCGGGGATTGTTAGCTCACAATCAAAAAACTAAGCCCCCCCCCTTTTATTCTGTTTAAATATATAATGCTGAAGAATCCCCTGATGATTTACAAATAAATCATCAAATTAGGGTGGAAGCGCATCTTGTTGCATGATCAAATGGTTTCGCCAAAAACTACACTTGGACAACAAGATGCGCGAAGCCAATATCCTACAACATTCTTTACACCAATACTGCCCAGAACTTCACCTAAAACGATTAAACAGCTTGATGCTGGCCTCTAAGGCACTGATTGAATGTAAGACACTGACCTTGACTGAGTTAGGTCGAAAT
>NZ_JAKKRK010000026.1:0-69301 GCF_025654545.1 Shewanella sp. SM20
GAAAACCAGTTGAACCAGTTGCACTGGGTGCTGGATGTGAGTTTAGGTGAGGATGCGTGCCAGATATACCGTGGTAATGCAGCGACTAATCTTGCCACGATGCGACACTTTGGTTTGAATATGTTACGCGCTGAGAAGCGAAAAATGAGTATCAGAAGAAAGCAGCGTCAGGCATTGATGAATGAGGCTTATTTGGATGCGGTGCTTGAAGCCGGCATGAGTGTGGTTATTAAATGACCACTCGTAATCTCACCCTGATCTAATAATGCCCCAATATGGGTAATTGTGACGCAGGTCAAAAAGTCAAGGACATAATTACTTTAGCATAAATTGTCGGGAATCAAAGTGTATGCATATTTTAATTATATTGCTTTGACTAATAAAGGATCAAATATGATTACCAGAAGAGGAATGCTTAAAGGCGGTATGGGCGTTGCTGTCGGTACAGTTTATAGCGGAACATTAATAAGTTTTCTGACCGGTTGTGGCAGTGACAGTAATAGCCAAGAGATAGTAGAAGTCATGCCTGGTGGACTCATGGTGGTGAACCCTACGGTTTGTGTTAGTTGCAGACGCTGTGAAATTGCCTGTGGTTGGAACCATGAAGGGGATAGCAGTCCGACACTTGCCCGCGTCAAAGTAGAAAGAAATATGAACTATGGCCCACATGGTGTGCAATTTGACTATGAAATACAACGAGGAGTGTGCGGCGATAAAACCGTTGTTCCTTCCACTTGTCGCCACTGCGAAGTTTGCACTGAAGTTTGTCCACAGCAAGCTATTTCAACGAACGAACAAACTGGCGCCAAAGTGATTGATGAAGAACGTTGTGTCGGATGTGGTTATTGTGCAGATAAGTGTCCTCAGCAAGTCATTAAAGTTGTTCGCAGTAAAATGAAAGCCGTCAAATGTGATTTATGTAACGGTAAACCTGCCTGCGCGCAAGTTTGTCCTACAGGTGCAATTAAATTTTATAACTGGGAAGAGGCTGAAGCTGCATTAGAACAATATGAAAAATATACCGGCTTAGTTTCTTAAATTCAGGAGAAATAATATGAGTGATAAAATAGGTGGTTGGGCGGGTAAAGTCCTCAGAGTTAATTTAACAACTAATCATATATGGTATGAGCCAATCAATAAATATTATGACTATATCGGTGGTATGGGTATTGGTTATAAAATATTGTGGGATGATCATAAGGATAATATTACAGCAATCGACCCAGATAATATTATTGTCTTTTCTGCCGGGCCATTAACGGGTTCAGGCGTTATTTGTACTGGACGAACAACCATTACTTCCCGTAGTCCTGTAATTGAAAAACATCTGATTGCCGATGGTCACTTTGGTGGGCATTTTTCACCCGCAATGAAATTTGCGGGTTTCGATGCGATAGCAATAGAGGGGAAAGCGAGCAGTCCTGTGTGGCTTAAAATTGTGGATGATAAGGTCACGATTGAACCTGCCGATGCCCTATGGGGTAAAGGTATATTTGATACCCACGCTATGATCGCGCAAATGATGGGACCCAATGCACAAGTCGCTGCGATTGGCCAAGCGGGTGAAAACCAAGTGCCTCTTTCTGTCATTATGACTCAGGGCGGGCATTCAGCAGGTGGTCATGGCTCGGTAATGGGGTCCAAAAATTGTAAAGGGATCGGCATTATCGGCACTGGTGCCGTTAAAATCGCCGCCAATAATGAAAAGATGCGTGCCTTAGATGACCATATTTTAGGTATTATCGGTGCCAACAATAATGGTGTCGTTCCTTCAACGCCGCAATCTTGGGCTGAGTACTCAGCACCCATCAGCCGCTGGAAATCTCGGCCCGGTTTGAAGTGGGGCGCTGCCGATCAAGAAATCGATTTAGGCGAAGTGCCATGGAATGAACGCAATCGTATTGGGTTTCGAACTTCGATGGCAGAAAGCTACATAGGTGTGGAATATGCCAATAAGTGGATGAAGCGTACGGGAGGCTGTCATTCATGCCCAATACGTTGCTTCTGCGAGCTAAAAGTCCCTGAATTGAAAAGCAAATACGGTCGTAAAACCGAACATATATCTAACGTCTGTATGGGATTCCTCGTACCACAGTATTTAATGGGCACCAAAAATGGTACAGAAGCACATGCGATGGCGGGCGCTTTAGGGGCTCATATTCTCGATGACTATGGTATTTGGTGTAACTATGGCTCCATTTCTCATCTATTTAAATTCCTAAAAACAAAGGATATGTTTAAGCATTTATTACCTGAAGATGAATTTAATAGTATTCCTTGGGCGCTCTGGGATAACCAAGATCCCGCTTTCTTACTTGATTTTTATCGCCGAGTGGCGTTTAAAGAAGGTGAAATTTCCCATATGGCCGACGGCTTATATGATTTGATCAAGCGCTGGGGTTTAGATGGAACCAATCCCAAGTTAGGTAATTGGGATATTCACAAAGAAAGTGCCACTAAGGTATTCAACAAGAAAACCAATGCTGCCGTGCACCATGCTAGTGAAACCGCGGGTCAGGTGGGTACGTTAATCAACGTCGTCTTTAACCGTGATGCTCAGTGCCATTCCCACATCAACATAGTTAACAGTGGTTTGCCACACGATATGACAGTGGCGATTGCCGAGAAAAAATGGGGTGAAGGTGCATTCGATAAGGTGAATTGGTATACCCCAATCAATGTGGCTAAGATCCGTTTTGCAAAATGGTCGCTGGTGAAAAACGTATTACATGACTCTCTGACACTGTGTAATTGGATGTTCCCACTGCTGGCATCACCGGATAAAAATCGCAACTATGAAGGCGATAGCACCATTGAATCGCAGATGTTCAGTTTAGTGACTGGGATTGAAACCACAGAAACGGAATTGGACTTTAAGGCGGAAAGAGTGCTGCATTTACACCGTGCCTTAACCGTATTGCAAATGAATGAAAGCAATATGCGCGAAGAGCATGATGTGCTCAGTGACTGGGTTTATGATTTGAATCCAGATAAAAACTTCGGTCAAGAGGGCACCATCAAGATGGACCGCGCTGACATGCAAACGGCGCTGGACATGTTCTATGAAGCCTTTGGTTGGGATATTCAAACCGGTGCGCCAACTCGGGCCACGCTCGACAAGTTTAGCCTAGGTTTTGTTGCCGATAGATTGGCGGCGCGAGGCCTGTTACCCAGTTGAACACTATAGTTGGACACTATGATTGAACTTGTCGGTTATATCAGGGTATTTAGCCAACACGGACGCTTAGTCACGGCGGAGCAAATCGCCGCCGTGGCAGGGCTCGAGTGGGATAGTGAGCAAACGGTTAACAGTTATATTCGCCTGATCCTCAATGAGGCTTACAAGGATGTGCAGATGCGTTTGTCGGATAAGCGGTATTTCTTCTATTCCGATAGAAGCATAGTTGAACGTTACGCTGAGCAATGGTTAGCGTTGGAGCGGGGTGAAGCGTTTGAGGCGATTATTGCCCAGATCCGTCGCAATAGTTGCCGCCATACTGAGGTCTATCTGGAGAGTGTACTGACGTTTGCCCCCTATCTTTATGATGAGCCTACATTAGCCAATGTGCGTGAGCAATTACCACAACAGCTAGGGGCCGAGGATATCCATTATGCAGTGGACAATCAGGGGAAAGGTTATTACTACTCTACTCTGGGGTTGAGTCACAGCTATGCGGCCGTCCTCGCTAATTATGATCCTTGTGAATGGTCAAACTGAGATTCTGCTACCTTATTGATATTGATTAAGCGCCTTCGGGCGCTTTTTTATCGCAAATATCTCATATAGCTAGCGTGAAATTAGCTTGCCAGCGTTTGAGTGTACTTTTTGATGATTTCGTCAATTTTACCATTGGCCTTCAGTGTCGCTATGGCTTGATTGATGGCAGGAAGCAAATCGGTATGTTCTTTTCGTAACCTAAACACTAAGTCACCATCAGAATGCACTGCCGCCAGTGCGACAGGGATCCGCAACTGAGTCGACCAATACAACGCCGGGTAATTACCTGCAATAACGGCATCGACTCTGTGTTTATCTAAGGCTTTGATCAGCTCCTGCTCGGAGGTGAAGTCGGCGCGGATAAAATCCTTGTCGTCGTGGTATAAATAACCGCGCACAGTGCCGATTTGTTTACCTTTTATCTGGCCGATATCTTTATATTTACTGACATTTTCTGGCAATGTGACCACATACTCAGTGATTTGCATTATGGGGACCGATTTGACAAACAGCGGCCCTAAATCCTGTTTTTCAAACCAACTTGGGCTGACGATATCAAAGTCGAGTTGACCGGTTTCCAGAGCGTTATTAGTGCGCTTTGGCGGCAGGGTGAGGATTTCACCGTCGATTTTCGCTAAGGATAAAATCATCGGGATAAGCTCTGTAATCATCCCCGGCGCCTCGGCTTGATCACCGATAAAATACGGATACCAAGAATAGGAGCCTGTGATATTGTATTTGAGCTGCTCCGCATAGGCGTTTGGTTGAGCAAAGCAAAGGGCGAACAAGGCAAATCGAACTAAGTGTTTATACTGCAAACATCGCTTAACCATATTGCTTTTATCCTTGTTATCTCTGCTTTAGCTAAGGCCTATCCGATGGCCATTCTACCTAAACTATGTGAATGAATTGTTTATTGGATCACAATCAGTCACATCCGCCATATTCAAGCTATTTTCTGCTTTTCGCTATTACACCTTAAGCCAATAGCTGACACAGGGCAGGTTGCTGATTTTTAGGGAAAATTTGATAGGTTTTATGGTGCTTAATCAAGCTAGTTTTTTTATTGCCTTGGCTGAGCAATAACCCATGGGACAGGGCGATGCGCGTTAGTGTCTGTTCATCGGCGCGGACATATAAGTTGATTGGCTTGATCAGCTGATTGTCTTTAATATGTTGATTAAATTCTTTGGCATCAATCACTAAGCTAGATTGACCATCACCATCGAGTTTCAGCTTGGCACTGATTTCAGTGTCAGTAAAGACTAACCAATCGGCTTGTTTTAAGGTTTCTATCATGGCATTTAATGCCGTGCCTAAAGCGGGTTCAGATGTCTCAACTGATTGATATTGATACACTATCCTTTCTAGTAAACGCTTGAGTTCGGCGCCCGCACCTTGGCTGCGAGCCAAACGTATCCAAGCCGTGAGATCGTCGGCTACCAATTTAGAAAAGCGTTTTTCTTTTAAGGACTCGACCATCCAATTACACAAAAAATGACTTTCCTGCGCAGAGGTGCGCTGGGCTTTCTTGGTCTGTGCTGAAGCGGTTAAATCGGCAAGACCCGCAAGGGCGAGTTCGAGCACAGCTTGGTTATAGGTTTGAGAATTCATTATGACTCCGCCGCGGGCTGAAGTGATGTTATCTATTTGAACTTGGACGATATTGATTGCGGCGGAGCTAGTTTAGCAAAGCGGTCGTTAAACCGATATTTATTCTTGCGATCCCACCAAACTCGCGGCGGTTAAAATCAGCTTTGGCGCGGGCCTCACTTTGTAGTTAGGGTTGATATATTGAAAATGAATTAATCCCTTGTCGTCGCTGATATAAATGGCGGGTACAGGTAAGACTAAACGTTTGGCACCTTCAGGGGTGATCCATAAAGGATTCTCGAGCTTAAGGCGTGCGGTATAGGTTTCAGTCACCTTTTCGCTAGTGTAAAAAGCTAAACCAAAGGCTTGGGATGCCAGCATTTTTTCATCGGAAAGCAGCAGATATTTAAGTTCATTTTTTGCCGCCGAAGCCTTAAGTTGAGCTGGCGTATCGGGTGAAATTCCCACTAACTGAAAGCCCATTTTTAATAACTCAGGCTCAATCGCTTTTAGTTGCCCCATTTGATTGTTACAAAATGGGCACCAGCCACCACGGTAAAAGAAGAAAATGGTTGGTTTTTTCTGGGTTAATTCTGCTAAATCGACCGTTTTGTCATTGATATCTTGCAAGTTTACCTTAGGGATTTGCTGACCATTAAGTAGCGGACTGATGGAAAACTCATCCTTAGCGATGGGTTGCGCAATAGCCGTTAGACTTGTTAGTAGTAAGATGGTTGTGCAGTAAAACCTGTGTAACATCGAAGCGGTTTGCATATAAAGTCCTTAATTTGGTTTTGTTTTCTTCGTTTTTTAAGTCGTTGTTGTTAATATTTCCCTCGTTTTAGAAAAAGAGATATTGCGTAAATCTATATTTGTTATGTCTAACTTGCTTAAGAGTGGTTCGAGTTAGCACTAAACGGGTACGAGCATTAAAAGAGCGGCAATTGCCGAACATTCTTACAAGCCAATGCAGATGATTGCACCAATGTGATACTGATGGGGTTGGTTGGTGAGGTATTTATAACGGTAACCATTTGGATTTTATCGCGATTACAGCGTAGTGTTGGAGTGGTTAAAACGAGTGAACGACAAGCTGATGGGGCAAGCCTTAATTGATGCAGTGGTAAAACACGATATCATTACCGTAAAACAGTTGATCAAACAGGGTGTTGATGTCGAATATATCGACTCACAAAATATGACGGCTTTTATTGCATTGCTGCTAACTGCAATTACTCGATATTCTCATGTTACTGGTTGAAGCTGGGGTCGATGTCCATCATGCCAATAACTTAGGTCACCTTCCTGTTGAGCTGGCCCATTGGCATGGCGAGTTTCATATAGGGAGTTATACCGCCACGAGTCAAAAAATGGTGAAGTATTTGGAGCGCTATGGTGGCGTTCAACGTGGTCATCGATAAATTGTATTGCACTTCAATATTCAATCACGGGAGCTGTAAATGGATAAGGGATTATTTAAAATATTAAAGAAAATCTATTTTAAAAAGTCTTATATCAAAGACGAAAATGGATATATGCAAAGAATAGATAATGGAGACCAGTTTGATTGCGAGTCTGGGACTACACACTATTCTAATGACGGTTTATCTAATGCAGAAATACTAACACTTGAAAAAAGTGGTTATCCTGTTAATCAGATAATCAAATATAGTCATGATGAATGTATTAACGCTTATAAAACGTTGCTTGAGCATCCTCACTTATCGATTGAGAATTTGATTTCGGCATATATATGTGGCTTTTCAAGTTTTCCAAGAGGAAGGCAACCCATATTAAGTTATTTGTTCGCTCAAGCGGTTCCTGAACATAAAATGGTCAGCGAAGGGGATGTTTGCCCCGTTTGCTCAATAAGAAGAAATGTTTGGATAGAAAAAGGACATAAAATATTCAGTTGCTATGCCGGGAGTGTATGGAATGAAAGGTGGTGTGGTAATCTCTTTGAATTAGAGGAGTTTACTGCCATTCCCCCTTGTACTCCTACACCAGAGGATATCAGTATATTGATATCGTTAATCGATATGATCCGTCAAGCTCCTCAAGATGAAACACCCGGAAAATTAGAACAGCGCATCAAGAAAGCTAAAATTATTCCTAACTATGAGAAATATAGTTTTCGCGGACAATTAATGGTATTGGCTGAATTGGGGATTATGCCAAATCCTTATGTAAAACCTTTATATGATGGATTCACCCATTTTACCGATATCTGTAGTGTGAAGTACCCAGGAAGTACTCGATCGGATATTATACTTCCTCTCGCGGGGTGGCGAGGCGAAAATAGTATAAATGAAACAAGGCTTCAAGCGTTATTGGGTAACATAATACGGTGAGATAAAGGTTACCAAGGTTATTATTGAGTGAGTATAAAAAAGCGTCCGGTTATGGACGCTTTAAAATCGCTTTTTTATCAATATTGGCAAACACTGATAATATCAATTAACGGATAATTACTTAAGTTTTTTTGCCTTGCTCGGTGCTTGACCAACTTTCATTTTTACGCGGCGGCCCTGCATGTTTTTCTCAGCAGCAACTTGAGCGCCGACGTTGTCGGTTCTTTGTTGCTTTTTGGCAAAACTGCGGCGGGTTTGCAATTGCTTTAATAGCAATTCGCGGCTGCCAACTTCATAACCTGGCACAGTGACGCGGCGAATCTGTTGGCCAATCAATTTTTCGATATCGGCTAACGTGCGCTCTTCTTCGCGGCTCACAAATGAAATGGCTACGCCAGTTTTACCCGCACGGCCTGTACGACCGATACGGTGTACATAATCTTCTGCGAGGAAAGGTAAGTCATAGTTGACTACGTATTCAAGGCTTGGGATATCAAGACCACGGGCGGCGACTTCGGTGGCAACTAGTACGCGCACATCACCCGCCACAAACTCACGCAGGGCGCGGCGACGACTGCCTTGGCCTTTTTCACCGTGGACCACTTCAGATGGGATACCATCTAAGTTTAATTCTTTGACTAGTGTATCGGCGGCTTCACGGGTCGCAGTAAATACCAATACCTGTTGCCAGTTTTTCTTGCCGATAAGCTCAGAAAGCAGTTCGCGTTTACGGCGTTGTTCAACCGGATAAACTACTTGGCTAACGGTGTCGGCTGTAGTGTTTTGTTTATCAACGCTGATCACTTGCGGTTTAACCATCATGTCGTTGGCGAGTTTTTTCACTGCACTTGAGAAAGTGGCCGAGAATAACAAGTTTTGACGTTTCTTATTTACCGCTTGAAGAATTTTTTGGATATCGGCGCTAAAGCCCATGTCGAGCATTCGATCGGCTTCGTCTAGCACTAAAAAGTCGACGTTCGACAGGCTTAAGTTACAGGCGGTAAGGTGCTCAAGTAAGCGACCTGGGGTGGCAACAATCACATCGGCGCCGCGTTTCAACTTTTGCGCTTGAGTCTCAATCTTTACGCCGCCGTAAATGGTTAAGACACTGAAGTTTAAGTATTTGCAGTAAGCCGTAACGTTGTCAGCCACTTGAGCTGCAAGCTCACGGGTCGGCGTAAGGATCAATACGCGGGCATTCGACTTTAGCGTTTCGCTTGGCTTTTCAACCATCTTTTGCAGGATCGGCAGCGCGAAAGCGGCGGTTTTACCCGTACCGGTTTGGGCACTGGCTAAGACATCTTGGCCGCGGCGGATAGCAGGTATCGCTTGCTGCTGAATAGGCGTCATTTGTTGATAACCGCAATCTGAGATAGCGCGCAAAATCTCGGGGGAAAAACTAAAAGATTCAAATCTCATTTTGGATTCCTATCGTTCACTTATTCAAACATTCAAGCGCCACTAGCCTCTTTATCACTCGTCTAAAGGAGAGAGGTGTACCGGCTGGCTCATTCTTCCACACAGATTTTATAAGAAAAATGGCGGGCGCGGAGTATAGCAAAAATTTCGGTTAAAACCTGTACTTTTTAGTGTTTTGGCATTTTATCTGCATCATTTCATCAGGAGGGGATAAAAGGCTTGGCACTGGTTCAGGTGGGCTAGGTCTTATTGATCTATACAAGGGTTGAGTAAAATATGGACTCAACAATACGGATTAAAGCTCGCTACATTAGAAAATACCGCAACCTAGGCTGCGGTATTTTGGATCTTGTACTTATGTTTAACCGAAGGTGCGCCTCAGGCCGAGGGCTTTTTCGGCATTGTGTTTAAGAAGATGGGCTGCATCACCAATCAAATGGGTTGCGGCTAAGTTCTCGGCGCTGGCATGGGTGATGGAGTGAATATTACTGGCGATCTCATTGACCACTTGACGCTGTTGATCGGCTGCCACTGCATTTTGTTGGGCAAAGGTGTGGATATCACTCACTTCTTGGTAAATGGTGTTTACATTGTCGGCGGACAGTTGAATATCGCTGGCACAACGCTCCGCATGTTGACGGCTTTGTTCCATTTCTTTGGCCCATGCGTTGAGCATAGTGAACATCTTATCGACACTCTTAGAAATACTGTTGGTCGATAGCTGGGTTCTGCTCGATAGGGCGCGAACCTCATCGGCGACCACGGCAAACCCACGACCTTGTTCACCCGCACGGGCAGCTTCAATCGCGGCATTGAGGGCGAGGAGATTAGTTTGCTCGGCAATAGAGTCAATTTCGCCCATCGCATTAGCGACTAGCTCGGCTTCTTTATTTAATTGATGGGCATTGTTGGTGGCATCGGCAACAGACTTT
Organism: Shewanella sp. SM20; assembly: GCF_025654545.1. Taxonomy (NCBI): domain Bacteria; kingdom Pseudomonadati; phylum Pseudomonadota; class Gammaproteobacteria; order Alteromonadales; family Shewanellaceae; genus Shewanella; species Shewanella sp. SM20. The sequence continues at coordinate 10,014 of NZ_JAKKRK010000026.1, forward strand.
GCCAGTTGCTCCATTTTTTGAGTGTTGGCCTTCATGTTGGCACTGCTTTTAAGGCAGAGATCATAGGCGGTATTGATGCTGGTGGAGGTGAGATGTGTATTCTGCGCCACTTCTGTGATGGTTGAACTCATTTCTTCCATCGCGCCAGAGAGCTGTTCTAGCTGACTTTTTTCTTGATCTAGGCTGACATAGGTTTGCTCGGTCGCGACCACTAATTGATCGGCAATTGCATGTAATTGATTGGCTTGATCTTGGGTGCGCCCAAGTACGCCATTCATTTTGGCCTGTAGCATGATGAGCTGGAAATCGAGGATAGAAGAGGTATCTGCACCCGAGTAAATGTAACGACTGATAGAGTCATATTTGTTTTGCATTTCAATCAGTTTAGCGGGAATACGAAAGGCCTCATCGTAGAAAATGGCGAGGTTTAAACTCATCAGAATCGCCCCTGCGATAATTACGCCCCAGCCCCAAAAGTAGCCAGCGATCAGTAAACCTGTGGAGGCTACAACCGCAGATACGATACGTTTTTGCATTAAACTTAAGGGTTTAGGAATGGATTTGTCTAATTTGAGTCTTTGGTAAATCTCATTAGCTTTCGTGACGTAGGCGACTTGAGGCTGAATGCGCACCGATTGGTAACCGATAATAGTGCCGTTTTCAAACAAGGGCGAAACAAAGGCATCAACCCAATAGAAGCCACCATTCTTACAGCGGTTCTTGACTATGCCGCGCCAAGATTGGCCTGACTTAAGTTTTTCCCACATTTCTTTAAAGGCGGCGCTCGGCATATCCGGATGGCGCACCATATTATGGGCACTGCCAATTAATTCTTGATCGCTATAGCCTGATACTTCGGCAAAGCGGGCATTGACGTAAGTGATGATACCGCGAGTATCAGTGGTGGAAATGAGTTCATCTTGTGGTGTTAAGCGGATTTCTTGATCTGATCTCTGTGTATTAACTATTTTATTCGCTGAGGCGTTACTCTGGCTCATTTAGTGTGTCCATTCAGGGCCGATGTGGTTCATTAGGGTTCAGGACGCGGTGTTAGGCGCGAATTTTCTTGTGCTGACTCTCATCGGAGTAAGCTTGTTATGTGATAAGAGTATCATTTTTGTGTGGGTATAGGAGAGCGGTTTCTCATGGCTGACTGGTGAAAATCAATCGTTCGTCGTATTTATAAGCTATTGCAATATATAAAGTTTTTAAGTAGTGAGAATATGGTGTTAAACAAGCGTTTATCCTGTTAAATCGTTAATTCTAGTATTTTGTATAGGGTTATTCTTTTATGTCTTGAGTGGGTATTTGTCATTCATCTTAAATATAAATTATGTTCGATGATATTGGACTAATGTCGTTGATTCGGCTTGATATCGCAGTATTCATGGAGCGCTTTATTGGCCTTAGTCTATTCTTTAATGGGCAACAAAAAATGGCTTATTTTTCCTTGCTTCAGTGGTGTATCTTGATTTTGCTCTTCTAGTTTATTAGCTCACAGCGGGAATGCTACATAAGAGGAACTTCCCATGGCGATATCACTTAGGCGTGGTGTAACTAAATTAGCCACAGCGTCCTTGGGAACAGCGGCGGCACTGCCACATTGGCGACGTTTGATTTTTGAACGTTTATTTGGCTTTCTAGCGATTCTCTGCGTGCCTGTATATATCACTAGTGTGTATTTATGCGTCATCGCCGATCTCTGGTTTATGGTGGTATTTGATACGCTGGCTTATCTGTTTTTACTGCTTTTACTGTATTTTCCTAAGCTTGCTGATAGTACGCGTTTTGGCTGTGGCTGCTTGCTGGGTTTTGCTATCGGCATCGGTTTTTTAATTGCGATTGGCCCTTCGGGAGCTGGTTTTTTCTGGTTATTTATTTTCCCGCCGTTAGTCGGTATTTTTTTAGGCAATCGAGCCAGCTTATATGCCCAGTGTTTGAATGGGCTAAGTTTGGTATTGATTGGTTTTGCCTATCATTTTAATTGGCTCAATTGGCCTGAAACCCAAGGTTATAGCATCGGTATTTGGGCCGTTGTCGTGGTCAATTTTATCGTGACCAATGCTATGTTGACGTTAACCATCACTTATTTATTAGGTAAGTTGGCTGATGCACTCGATTCAACCTTAGCATCACGCCAAGCTACTGTATTAGGCTTAGCTAAACTCGCCGAATACAGAGATAACGAAACGGGCGCGCATTTGCTACGTATGCGGCAGTATTCGAAAATGCTCGCGTCGCAGCGACTACTGGCTGCCAATCCTCCTGCAGAATTGAACGAAGATTATATTCAAGACATTAGTTTGTCGGCCATTTTGCACGATATAGGTAAAGTCGGTATTGCCGATGCGATTTTGCTTAAACCGGGTAAATTAACGCCGCAGGAGTTTGAGCAAATTAAAGCTCATCCTGTGATCGGGGGACAAGTGCTACGCAGTTTGTTGGAATATGCGCCCCAATGTACTTTTATTCAGATGGGCCGCGATATTGCTTCGGGTCACCATGAAAAGTGGGATGGTAGTGGTTATCCCCTTGGTTTGAAAGGTGAAGATATTCCGCTTTCGGCGAGGATAGTGGCCCTAGTTGATGTTTATGACGCGCTGACTTCTCCCCGATGTTATAAGCGGCCCTTTAGCCACCAAGAGGCTATCGACTTAATTATTGAAGGCAAAGGTCAGCATTTCGACCCTGAATTAGTCGATTGTTTTATTGAAATTCATCAGGACTTTGAAGTGTTGTCTAAAGCATCGCTGGATGATGCTTATCAGCCGATGGCACAACCTACTATGGTTTAGCGACTCATGTTTTTAAATCGTGTTTTGAAATCATGGTTTTGAAATAAGGCGTGGGTTTTAAAACACACAGATAGCGCTAAAAAAACGCCCAATGCTAATTGCCTTGGGCGTTCTATTTTATAGTGTCTAAGTGACTAATATAACGACTTAAATCGCTACTTATCAGCGGAGTGCTAAATTGCTTTAGTCACTTGAGTTAACCAAGCCAGTTCATCACCCGACATTAACGGAGAAAGTGTATTGAATACTTGCTGATGATAAGCATTAAACCAGTCTATTTCCGCTTGCGTTAACAGGCTCTTATCAATAAGGCGCGCATCCATAGGGATCATAGTCAACGCATCGAATTCATACATTTCACGCTCAGCCCCTTTAAGTGCTTCACAGTGTTGCACTACGACGAGGTTTTCTAAGCGAATGCCAAAACTCTCAGCGCGGTAGTAACCCGGCTCATTGGAAAGCACCATGCCGGGCATCAATGCGATACCGTTGACATTTTTACCTATGCGCTGTGGACCTTCGTGCACACTTAAAAAATGACCCACACCATGGCCTGTACCGTGATCGTAATCAAAACCATATTGCCATAAATATTGGCGGGCGAAAGCGTCGAGCTGCTGGCCTGAGGTGCCTTTCGGGAAGCGAGCTTGGTCGAGGGCAATATGACCTTTTAGCACCAGCGTAACCATTTTTTTATGCTCATCGGTCACTTCACCTATCGCAATGGTACGGGTCACATCTGTCGTGCCATCAATATACTGAGCGCCAGAATCCACTAAGTAGATGCTGTCCATTGTCATCATGGCTGGTGTGCCATTGTTGTGATTGTAATGGCACATAGCGGCATTAGGACCGGCAGCTGAAATCGTGTCGAAACTTGGCTCGCGGTAACGCTCATCTTCTAGGCGAAAGCTTTCCAATTTATCCGCAAGGGTGCCTTCATCGTGCATACGATTGGCTGCCACTTCGGCATCGAGCCATGCAAGGAATCGACTCACGGCGACGCCATCGCGGATATGGCAGGCACGTATGCCGGCCAGTTCTGCGGCGTTTTTCTGCGCTTTAGGTAAAGCGACTGGATCGATTCCGGCAATTAATTTTGCTCCTGCCTCACGGGCAATGTTTTGTGCCCAAGCGTTAGCAGAGTTCGGATCGGCCAGCAGTTTTACGTCCTGCATGCTGGCGAGTGTATCTGCAAGAGATGCCTCGCTTTTAAAGCTGACGCCAGCACCAACATGCTCCTCAATGCCCCCTGGGAGTTTGCTTAAATCGGTGAAGAGCTGCATATCGCCATTGGCGTGGAGCAGAGCACTGCCGAGTACAACTGGTAGTCGCGGTACATCATTGCCGCGAATGTTGAGTAGCCAGCAGAAAGAATCTAAGGCGGCGATTAAGGCGACATCACCACCGGCTTTTTTTACTAATGCACCAATTTCAATGCGTTTTTGCAGGCTGGTTTTACCAGCACTCTCGTTGCTAAACAAAGTGATAGGAGCGTTCGACTGTGCTGGCCGATTCTGCCAATACAAATCGATGGGGTTTTGTTCAACTGCAACTAATTCGATTTGGGATTTATTTAAGGTTGCTTTGGCATTTTCATACCAAGCTAAGGTGTGTAAGCGCGCATCGAAACCAACGCGAGACCCTGCTGGTAGCGTGTCACATAACCACTCAATTTGTGGTGTATCGGTTAGGCTTTCATAACTGAAAAATGTGGCATCGACTTGTAAACGAACTTGAACCGTATAGCGGCCATCGGTAAATATTGCGGCTTTATCTTTCAATACGATAGCCATACCCGCCGAACCGGTAAAGTTGGTTGCCCAGTACAAACGTTCGTTATGTGCTGGCACATATTCGCCCAGATATTCGTCGGCACGGGGAATAATAAAAGCATCGAGATTCGCAGATGTTAATTCGTTACGAATAGCACCGAGACGGTTAGCGATTGATTGTGACATATGGGCTCCAATAGAGACTGGCATGCTATGCGAGTCGGTAGGCGAAGATCGCCTAAGGATGAGTAGGTTTATGTTGATTTGAGTTTTAACCGGCTCGGATTATCGCAAGTCTAGCGCGCTAGATGCAAGGGTAGCGAATAAAGGATTTTGTATACAATCGTGAATTTGTGCAGGTAAGACGCTTGAGGTTATGGGGTTTGTTGTTAATTTATTTATGTGATTTTGAGCATGAAAAGTGAATTAAATAAAAGGTTGGTCATGTTTTAATTAGGACTTGTTCCTTAAAAATTAGCAACTTAAGTTTTATTCAATCGCTAACATTTGGACCCTATGCTAACATTTGCCATCTCTACTCGGGGTCAGAGTGGGGCACATGTATCAGTGGAGTAAGCGATGCAAATACTAACAATAGATGTGGGCGGTACCAAAGCCCTGTTCGAACTTCAGCTCGCGGGACATACAGAACAATATAAAATCCCCACAGGTGAAGGTTTTAAAATTGAAGAGTTAAATAATCAAATCGCGGCGTTTGAACGTGATTATGATTTACAGCATTACCAATTAGCTATTGCCGTACCTGGACTGGTACAAAATAATCGTTTGGTTTCTTGTAAATCTTTACCTGGACTCAATGGATTGAGCTTCGATACAGTCAAAACCCAGGGTGAGCTTAAGTTTATCTGCAACGATATCGATGCGGGTATGCAAGCGACTTGTGATGCCAAATATGCCTGTGAGTTATTGGTCATGTGCGGCACTGGGATCGGTATGTCTATTGCCTTTAATGGACAAGTCTTTACGGGAGCGACGGGCGTGGCGGGGGAGTTGGGGCCTTGTCGCGTGATGACAGAATCTGGCGAGTTTAGTTTAGAGCAACTGGCCAGTGGCGATTCAGTGCGCAGCCGCAAAATCTCCACTCAGGATGATTTATATCGCGCGGGCAGTTATCTCGGCATGGGATTAGCGTGGGCGGTTAATTTATTTAATCCCAATCGAATTTGGCTTGCTGGCGGTATGATGAATAGCGCTCCTTACTACAAAGGCTGCCTCGAAAGCTTAAAGCAAATGGCATTGAGCGCGCCCTTAGCTGAGATGAAAATCAATCGTGTCGATGATATGGAAACCTTGGTTTGCCGCGGTTTATCTGTGATGCTCGCAAGGGACTATCCTCGTGCATAAGGATCATAAATAACCCCGCGCATAAAGATAATAAATGTTGCTCGACAATGGTTTGCGCCATGAATGTTTAGTGATTGAGTTTTAGCTGCATAAGCGACGTAAATTGTGAAATATAAAGCAGGACTTATGATGTCTTTGGCATATCGAGTCCTGTTTTTTTATTTTTAAAGTATTTAGATAATCCTCATTACCCAAAGTAAATATTAGCGATAGTTTAATTTGCATAATTCCTTTCTTATCAGATGACTAGTTCTATTTACGATTCTTGCCAATAACACAGTTGATAATATTTTGTTGCAATTTTATTGCGCTTACGCTTATGCTGATATTTGCAATGACAACGTTGTCATTGTGTGTAAAAGGCAAACCAGTTGAAAAACTGGGACGCAAAGCCTCCGGTCTAAGGGTTCGTCTGTACCTATGATAGCGGGGATACCACAGGTTTTTCTTCGTGCAGTTGTCAGTCGTTTTGCATGGTTTTAAGAGAGTGCTGTTTCCTGTCTACGCTTTGTTTGCCTTATTGATTCATATAAAAATTCAATAGGGATATCTCATGTTCAAGACTCAAATTTCAACATCAGCCTTGCTAGTGGCATCAGCACTGGCATCTACCGTGAGTGCCAGCGTTTTTGCAGCGGCGCCCGGTAAACCGACTTTAGGTTGGGGCGAAACTAAGTTCGCTATTATTGAAGTGAATCAAGCGGCTACTGCTTACAATCAATTAGTTACGGTGAAAGATGCCGCCGATGTCTCCGTCAGTTGGAACCTTTGGAGTGGCGATGTGGGCAATAGAGCCCAAGTGTTACTCAACGGCAATGTAGTTTGGGAAGGCCCATCTGGCGCGTCGGGAACCGCTAACTTTAAGGTGAACAAGGGCGGCCGTTATCAGATGCAAGTACAACTGTGTAACAGCGATGGCTGTACGGCGAGTGATGCTAAACAAATCCTCGTGGCTGATACCGACGGCAGCCATTTAGTACCACTCAATGCTCCCCTAAAAGAAAACAACCGTCCCTATGCGAATAAATCAGGCAAAGTGGTGGGAGGTTACTTTGTCGAATGGGGCGTATACGGCCGTAAATTTCCGGTCGATAAGATACCTGCGCAAAACTTAACCCATATTTTATATGGCTTTACCCCAATTTGTGGTGGTGATGGAATCAATGATAGCTTGAAAGAAATCGAAGGCAGTTTCGAAGCGTTGCAACGTGCCTGTAGTGGTCGTGGTGATTTTAAAGTTGCGATTCACGATCCTTGGGCGGCGATTCAAATACCGCAGGCGGGAGTGAGTGAGCATTCAGATCCTTACAAAGGTAACTTTGGTCAATTGATGGCACTTAAGCAAGCACATCCAGATTTGAAGATTTTACCTTCGGTTGGTGGTTGGACCCTCTCGGATCCCTTCTTTTTCTTCGGTGATAAAGCAAAGCGCGATATCTTTGTCGCTTCGGTGAAAGAGTTTCTACAGACCTGGAAATTCTTCGATGGCGTAGATATCGACTGGGAATTTCCAGGGGGGAATGGCGCTAACCCAAATTTAGGTAATGCCAATGACGGTGAAACCTATGTGACTCTGATGCGTGAACTGCGGGCGATGCTTGATGAACTAAGCGCCGAAACGGGTCGTACCTATGAGCTGACCTCAGCGATTAGCGCTGGTGACGATAAAATTCAAAAAGTCGATTATCAGGCTGCTCAGCAGTACATGGATTACATCTTCTTGATGAGTTACGACTTTAATGGTGGTTGGACTAATACTGAACTCGGCCATCAAACCAATCTGTATGAAGCGAGTTGGGATCCCAATACCCGTTACACCACAGCTAATGGCGTTAATGCGCTGTTAGGCCAAGGCGTGACCCCTGGGAAAATTGTGGTCGGTGCCGCTATGTATGGCCGCGGCTGGACAGGTGTCAATGGCTACAGTGGTAATAATCCTTTCACGGGGACGGCAACGGGCAAAGTAAAAGGTACTTGGGAAGCTGGTGTGGTAGATTATCGTCAGATAGCGAATGACTACATGGGAAGCGGTTGGACTTACAGCTATGACGAAACGGCCGAGGCGCCATCTTTGTTCAAGGCATCTACTGGCGATTTAATTACTTTCGATGATGCTCGTTCAGTTAAAGCCAAGGGGCAATATGTGCTTTCTAATCAACTTGGTGGGCTTTTTGCGTGGGAACTTGATGCCGATAATGGTGACATTCTGAATGCCATGCACGAAGGTTTAGGCCATGGTGAAGGCACCACTCCGCCAGTGAATAAAGCGCCCATTGCCAATGCGGGCGTGGATGTGAATGTCACAGGTCCCGCCGATGTGACGCTCAATGGTAGCGGTTCGCGCGATCCTGAAAACGCTGCTTTAAGCTATCTCTGGACTCAAGTCTCTGGGCCAAGTGTTGCCATCGCGAATGCAGATATGGCGAATGCGACTATTCAACTGGGAGCAACCCAAACCGATGTCGCCTATGGTTTTAGCCTTAAAGTCACCGATCCTGAAGGGCTATTTACCAGCGATACTGTGCTGGTGACGAACAAGGCTGATACGCCTAATCAAGCACCTGTAGTGACTCTGGCTCCGACTACGACAGTTGAAGCGGGTAAAATCGTCAGTATAGTGGCGAATGCCTCCGATGCAGATGGTGATGCCTTAACCTACGCTTGGACTGTGCCCGCAGGCGTGTCGGCAACCGGGCAAAATAGTGCCACGTTAGTCGTTACTGGCCCCAATGTTACCGAAGCGACCCGCTATGGTTTGAGTGTGCTGGTTTCCGATGGTGCCTTAGATGCAAGCGCATCGACTAATCTGACCGTGACGCCAAAAGTGGTCGGCGGTGGATGCGATGCAACCGATCCCAATGCCGGTAACTATCCTGCTTGGCAAACCAGTGTGGTATACAACACGGGTAATACAGTGAGTCATAGTCAGTTGGTATGGAAAGCAAAGTATTGGACTCAGGGCAATACGCCATCTCGCACCGCAGACCAATGGCTGCTACTCAGCCAAGTTGATCTCGGTTGGGATGCAGGTGTGGTGTATAACGGCGGTCAAACCACCAGCTATAACGGTCGTGTATGGAAGGCGAGTTACTGGACTAAAGGTGATGTACCGGGTGTTGCAGCAGTATGGGTTGATATTGGCGCGGCAACCTGCCAGTAATCATCCAAAATTTTGACATTATTGGTTAAAAAATAAAGCCCTGCGAAGATTCAGGGCTTTTTTCTTTATTAAGCGTTAGGTTTTTTTATGAATACAGCCGAATGCGTTAAGACAGACTCATTGAAGACTGATTTAATCAATCTTAAGCAGTTCCACATCAAAAATTAACACAGAACCACCACCAATCTTGCCCGTGCTACGGTTACCGTAGGCGAGTTCACTGGGAATAAAAAAACGCATTTTATCGCCAACAACCATAAGCTGTACGCCCTCGGTCCAACCTTTAATCACCCTATTAAGCGGAAATGCGATGGGTTCGCCGCGATCAACCGAACTGTCAAACACAGTACCGTCAATCAAAGTGCCATGGTAATGGACTGTCACTGTATCGCTGGCTTTAGGATGAACTGTGCCATCGCCCTGAGTTAATACTTGATATTGCAAACCTGAAGCTGTGGTGATCACACCTTCTTTGGTTTTGTTTTGTGTTAAAAACTCATTGCCTAAACGGATATTTTCTTGGGCGGCTTTTTGGCCGTTCATCGAGGTAAAGAAGTAAAAAATCACCCCAGCAATCACCACAACGGCAAGTAACATTTTCATATAAAGAGCACCTTAGTTAATTTTTGCCATATTATCAGTTTTTTAGCATCAGATGCTATCGGCACTCGCGTGTGCGTTGAGCGGGATATCTGGTGCTACCAGTTCAAACCGTTAAAAACTCCTTCAAGACTTTATCCTGCTTTAGAGATCGCTTAATCTGTGGGCTTAAGACTCAATAAAAATTCAATAAAAACAAATAAGAACTAGGGCGTGTTGACGTTTTAGTTCAGATAATAAACAAGGAAAGTCTATGTTAAACAAAGCGGCAAAACCTCTGGTCAAACTCGTTGACCGATATTTACCCGATCCTTATATTTTCGTGCTTTTACTTACCTTAGTCGTATTAATTGCTGCTGTGGTCGCTGAACATAAAACCCCGCTGGAAGTCATCAATTATTGGGGCGATGGTTTTTGGACGCTGTTAAGTTTTTCGATGCAGATGCTGTTAGTGCTGGTGGCAGGATTTATGTTGGCAAGCTCGCCGCCGATTAAAAAGATGCTCGATGCCATTGCTGGATTGGCTAAGTCGGCACCACAAGCCATTATTTTAGTGACTTTGGTGTCACTGGCCGCCAGTTGGATTAACTGGGGTTTTGGGCTAGTGGTGGGTGCGTTATTTGCCAAAGCCTTAGCTCGCAAAGTAAAAGTGGATTATCGGCTGCTGGTCGCCAGCGCCTATTCCGGCTTTGTGGTTTGGCATGGTGGGCTTGCGGGTTCGATCCCATTAACCATAGCGACGGTGGGGCATTTCTCTGAATCACAAATCGGTATCATCCCCACCAGTGACACCATTTTCGCGAGTTATAATTTATTGTTAGTGGCAATTCTGTTTGTGGTCATGCCCTTAGTGAATCGCTTTATGTTGCCAGAAGAAAAAGACAGTGTTTATGTTGACCCAAGCGCCCTTGATGACAAAGACGCTGAACTTGATGCTTCGGCGTTAGAGCTTAACTCTGCAAATGTGAGCGAGCGTCAGTCTGAAAGCCGTCCTGCGGATAAGTTAGAAAATAGTCGTTTACTCGGCTGGAGCGTCGGTGGCGCTGGGCTTGTATACTTAGGTTATTACTTTTGGGTGCAGGGCGGCAGCTTAAACCTCAATTTAGTGAACTTCTTATTTTTATTCCTCGCCATACTGTTACATCAAACACCACGCAGTTTATTAACCAGTTTGAATGAGGCCATTAAGGGCGGCGCAGGTATTGTTATCCAATTTCCCTTTTATGCGGGCATTATGGCTGTGATGGTGCAATCGGGTTTAGCTCAAAGTATTTCGGAAGGTTTTGTGGCCATCGCTAGCGCCGAGAGCCTGCCATTTTGGAGCTTTATCAGTGCAGGAATTGTGAATATTTTTGTGCCATCGGGAGGTGGCCAATGGGCGGTGCAGGCACCGATTATGCTACCCGCCGCACAGGCTTTAGGTGCAGATGTCGCTCGGGTCGCAATGGCCGTTGCTTGGGGAGATGCGTGGACTAACTTGATTCAACCTTTCTGGGCACTGCCCGTGCTGGCGATTGCAGGCTTAAAAGCGCGGGATATTATGGGCTTTTGTTTAATGCAATTGATGATCACTGGCGTGATTATCAGTATCGCGTTGAGTTGGTTCTAAAGGTAAAGTACAGCCAATTTTGCATTTTAGAGAAAGTGTAGGGCAATTTAAAATTGCCCTTTTTTATTGGCGATGAATGATTAAAACCACTTTTGTGGGTATTGCCGGCGGCAAAGTAAGTTGTGATACAGCCAACCAAAAGCCAGAATGAGCGCAACACCACTGGCGACGGGCATATACAGAAAATCCCAGTGCTGCGCCGTGAGCATAACGACCAGAGGATTCGCTCCCGCGGGTGGATGCACAGTATGAGTTAACATCATGACCGCTATACCTAATCCGACCGCAAGCCCTAAGGCTAGCGGGGAGACTCCTAAAGTATTTAGAATGATCAGTCCAACCAAACTCGTGAGTAAGTGGCCGCAGAGAATGTTTCTCGGTTGAGCGAGTGGACTTTCTGGCAAGGCAAACAACAACACCATAGTGGCACCAAAGGGGGCCATCAACCAAATGGTTTGCGGTGTTAGCTGTTCAAGCGTCGCTAAACTACTGATACACAACGTGGCTCCACACCCTGCGAGCAAGGCCATCTTTAGATTCTGTGGATTGATTCTTTGCATCTTTTCTCCCATTAATGGCTTGTGTTAAGCCCTTATTTTGATAATGAATTGTGGACGTGAATGTTCAGCAAACCATCGCCGCTAACATGCCGTGGTGTTCCGTGTTCACTCTTGATTTCACTATTAACTTAATTTAGTTACCGAAGTAGACAAATTTGTCTACCGATGTGAATGTTCTCACGGGTAGACTGATTTGTCTACTCGTGAGAAGATAGGACTCATATTTGTTAGCTAAAATTTGCTAACGAATGTTTACCAAAGAAGAGGAATGAGTTGATGCAGGGCACTGAGATTCAGACAGGTACGCCATCGGATAAACGGCAGCAATTGGTCACTACCGCATTTAAACTGTTTTATTTTCAAAGTGTGCATGGGGTGGGGATTAATCAGATTTTGCAGGAATCGGCGATCGCCAAAAAAACTCTGTACCACCACTTTGCCAGTAAAGATGAGTTAGTTGAAGCCGTGGTTCGCTATCGTGATGAGGTATTTTATCAATGGCTTAGCGAGCGAGTGAACGCATTGCCAGCGGGACGGGAGGGCATTGGTGGGTTATTTATCGCGCTCGATGATTGGTTTAATCAAAGAGTGCCGCAACTGTGTGAGTTTCGCGGCTGTTTTTTTATCAATGTCAGCGCCGAATTTACTGAGCCGAGCCATCCAGTGCACCAACTCTGCGCCCTGCATAAACTGCGAGTGGCGAGTTTAATTGAACAGCAAGTATCGGCATTGGGCTTGCCAGAAGCTAAGACCCAATTTCTCGTTGCGGCAATAGGTTTACTCAAAGAGGGTGCGATAGTGTCGGCGCAACTAAAAGGTGACACTCAGTCTGCACTGTTGGCGTTGTCTGTGGTAGATCAGTTGATCGATGCCGCGACTCATGCTGCTTAGACTGCCACCCTCAGATGGCGATTCTTAGATAAGGCGCCTTATATAAAAGCCTTTGTATAAAAGCTCTTACATAAAAGCCCTTAAATAAGAGCATTAGATAAACATATCTACGGCGCCAGTTTTTATGCCATAACCCAGTACGGCTAAGTTGGCGACAACGGTGAGCCAAAAGACGTTTCTAAATGAGGCTTTAATGGACTTGTGTCTTAACAGGTTTTGGGCAAATAGAGCGCCGGGCCAACCGCCCATGAGAGCGAGCAGATGTAATGTGCTTTCTTTAGTGCGCCATTTATTACGTTTAGCGGCGGATTTATCAATGGCATAGGCGATAAAGGTGAGCAGGCTTAGCGTGAGGTACATGCCCGCAATCCCGACTGGCAGCATATGTTGCTGTGCTGCGCCGATTAAGCTAGCAAGAAAAATCACCACCAATAACAGCGGCATAAGGCTTGAGCCTGAAGCGGCTGTATTGGATTTTTGAGCGCGACTACTTTGGGCGCGATTGTTTTGTGTGCGACTGTTCTGAGCGCGACCGCTTTGTGCTCGATTCTTTTGCGGGCGATTGGTTTGAGGTGAAGCGCTGTTGCCCGTTTTAGTAGTTTTTTTGTTCGTCATTATCTGGTATCAATCTCGTGTCAGTGTTTTTAAGCTTGCTTATGTACTTGTGTTGTCGTGTATTTTTTAAACGCGAGGTGGCGCCACAGTTTCTCTAGCGGCCCTTGTTTGAAATAGTGTAAGTACAGGCTGGCTAACAGTAATTGCACTACTGAATAAACCAGCGCCATGGCCATGTATCCCCATCTATCTAAGCTCAATAGCAATTCGGGAGCTAAGTGTCTAAACACTAACACGCCAACGATGGATTGCAGAATATAGAGACTAAACGCGAGTTTGCCAACATTTTGCAGCGGAGTCAGTATATTAGGATTATTCTGGCAAACCTTTACTATAATATGGATGTAAATCAGCGCCATAGGAATAGCACTTAGCATGATTAACACATCTGAAAACGCAACGAGAATAGTATTTTTCGTTAAACCTAAGATGGTATCAAGCAGTGATAGCGTTACGCTTGCTAGCACTAACTTTACCAGTACCGATTTGCTAAAACCTTGCTCAAAAGTCCCTTGTTGATACAAGGCCATGCCGAGCAACATCAAGCCAGCCGTAAACCACATTATGGTAAAAGGGATCACTAGTGCCATATAGCCAACTTGCATCAATTGCAGTAATAGTTGGTCGGCATAGCCAGAGGTCCATGCACTGTATTGCTCTGCAAATAGACTCGATTCTCGAGTGAAAGGTTCATCGCTGCCCGTAAGGCTAACCAGCGTAATGATAACTAAGGCGCTTAAAATAAAAATATTCGCTTTGCGCTTAAGGGCTTCAACACTTAAATCTTTGTAACACAAAGCTAAAAATCCGCTGATGCCATAGGTGAATAAAATATCACCTGACCAAATAAAAATGCCGTGGAGTAGGCCAAATACAATTAACCATTTTAAACGTGATCGCAGTAGGGAATAAGCTTCTAGGCCTTTGGCGCTAAATCGCTGATATTGAATAAAAAGCCCGACACCAAACAAGATGGAAAACAGACTGATAAAGCGTGCCTCGATGAAAAAGTTACTGAACACTTTGATAATGTGATCCGACAGCGGCTGTGTTTCATGGGGCGCATAGCCAAAAAAAGTAATGCCCATAAAATAGATATTCATAAAAAATATCCCCAACACGGCTAAGCCGCGAATAGCATCGAGGTTGGCATTACGCTGTGCGGGTATCGTCATTACAACAGGCTGCGTGGAGTCTGATCTTGACCAAGGGTCTTTAGGTAAGTTGGCTGGCACGTTAGCTGAGTTCCTTTCGCTAGTAGACATGTTCCACTTTTCACTGGGATTTGGGAGGGCTAGCCTAGCAGGCGCTAGCCTCCAATGAAATACAGTCAACACAAAAAGTAAAATACAGGAAAGGTAGAAGGTGAACTAGCGCCAACGTAAAAAGTGAAATACAAAAATGCAGAAACGGATTGAGAAGACTGTCGAACCATTACTCGCCGATATCTTCGTTCCAGAGTGTGGGATTGCTGGCGATAAAGTCCTGCATCAATTGTTTGCACTCGGCATTATCGACCACAGTGACATCCACACCGCGCGATTTTACATAGGCTTCAGGCCCTTGGAAGGTAGCGTTTTCACCGACGATGACTTTTGGTATGCCATAAAGTAATACTGCGCCGCTGCACATATCGCAGGGTGATAGGGTGGAATACAAGGTCGCCCTTTGGTACTCGGCGGCGCTAAATCGGCCGGCATTTTCGAGACAATCCATTTCGGCATGCAGTACTGAACTGCCTTTTTGTACCCGTTTATTGTGGCCGCGCCCGACGATTTTGCCATCGATCACTAATACCGAACCAATGGGGATGCCGCCCTCGGCGAGTCCTTGTTTGGCTTCTTCAATGGCTGCCGCTAAAAATTCATCCATCTTGATATCCTTAAAATATGAACCCTGAGTATTGAACTCAGCATAGCACTCGTTTGGGAGACAATCTAAATGGTTTTGATTTGTTGCTTCAATAAGTTCCTCAGGCTATCGAGAATTGGCAGCGAAGCCATTTCTGGCCGATAAATCAGGCAGATATCGGCGGGGATGGTTTGTTTTAATTTAATAAACTTTACCCTAGGCCAAGGCTGTGATGCATAACTTTGTGGCACTATGGATACCCTGTTATCGCCAGCGATGATGGCCATCAAGCTATTGGGCTCGACCATTTCCTGTACTAATTGCGGCATAAATCCTGCGGCCTGACAGCTGGCGATAATCAAATCGCTAGAGGCGGAATTGGCACGGCTGAGTAAGGTAAAAGGCTCATCTTTGAGTTCACTCAAGTCGATGCTTTTGCGTCTGGCTAAGGGATGCTTACTTGCCAGTGCTAACACCATAGGTTCGCTGGTGATGGTTTCGTCGAGAAGGTGCGGCAAATTTAAGGTATCGGCGTAGCGCACTAGGCCAAAATCGATTTCTTGATGTGCTAAGGCGACTTTTTGAGTTTCGGGTGATAACTCTTGAAATATCAGCTCATTATTAGGGCATTGCTTACGAAAGCTTTTCAGTATGTCACCAAATCCCATCCAAAACAGCGAGCTCATGATGCCAATCCGAATATGGTTTCTATCGAGTCGCCCAAGCTGAGCCACTTGTTCCAATGAGGTATTCACCAGCTCGAATATTTGCTCGCACTTCTCTCTTAACAATTGGCCATAGGGCGTGAGTTCGACCTGACGAGTGCTGCGGGTGAACAGGTCAACGCCAAGGAGCGATTCTAACTCTTTGATTTGTGCGCTCAGCGGAGATTTCGATAAATGCAGTTGCTCGGCGGCAGCGGTAAAGTTTTTCACTTCAGCCACTCGATGGAAATACCGCAGCATCTTCAAGGTGACGAGTTCAGGTGCGTTTATCTTGCTCATCTTAGGCTCACTATTTTCAGCTATTGTCCTTTTTATCAGCGCAATAGTGCGATTAATCGCGATTATTTGCAACCCTAAGCCCGCTTATACTGAGGGTCGTTTACTCTTTCATTCCCTTGCTATGAGGTACCTTGTATGAGCCATGATCCCGTTATTAATGCCCTTGCGACGATTCGAGCCCGTAAACCGAATTTCTCTCCCCGCGCCGCTATGATTTTGGGCTCAGGGCTTGGCGCGTTTGCCGATAATTTAGATAATAAAGTGGTGATCCCCTATGAAGAGTTAGACGGCTTTCCTGTGAGTACCGTCGTCGGCCACTCTGGAGAGCTTGTGCTCGGCAGCTTACATGGCATCGATATAGTGTGCATGAAAGGCCGCGGGCATTTTTACGAGCATCAAAGCATGAAGGTGATGACGACGCCTGTGCGTACTTTCAAACGTTTAGGGTGTGAATTGTTACTCGTGACTAACGCTGCGGGGTCATTACGGCCAGAGCTGATCGGCGTGGGATCATTAGTGATTTTCAGCGATCACATTAATACTATGCCGGGTACGCCCATGACGGGCGCAAATGATGATAACTACGGTCCACGCTTTTTTAGCCTAGCCAATGCTTATGATAAAGACCTGAGATCAGAAGCCTTAAGTGTCGCAAAAGCCGCAGGCATTGAAGTGAATCAAGGGGTCTTTGTGTCTTACTCTGGCCCGTGTTTTGAAACCGCGGCTGAAATCCGCATGATGCAAATTATCGGTGGCGATGTAGTGGGAATGTCCGTGGTGCCAGAGGTGATTTCGGCGGCGCATTGTGGTTTGCCCGTGTTGGCTGTGTGCGCTATTACCAATATGGCAGAAGGATTGGGGGACGTGCAGTTATCCCATGAACAAACCTTAAAGTGTGCCAAGCTTGCTGAAGCCGACTTTATCCGTTTAATTGAGCGTTTTACTGCAAGCCATTTTGCTTAATATTTTGCATCACTGGGCTGCTATTTTAATAGCTCGTATTTAAGCATTTCGGATTTAAAAGAACAGATTTAAAAGTTTGTACTTTTATGCGAGCAAGGCGCCGCGCAATTCAGTTCACCGAATGTTTTTGCGAAATACGGCGGGAGGTTAAAAAGTAAAGGGAGCGAAGCTCCCTTTTTTAAATGCTGACATTAAGTGTAAGTCTTGATTCAAAGCGTTTATTTTTGCGGTTTTTCTGAAATCCACAATTTGATATGTCCTTTCACCACAACCACTCCTTGGGTGTCGTAGGCGGTAACGGGGACCAGCATATCGCCAGGAATCCATTGCTCTGGTGTCACTTCGGCGACACATAAAATATCGCTGCCTGCTTTAGCCGTATAATCCAAACTCATGCCCTTAGGGATCCAACGTAAATGTTTTGGAATAGAGGCTTCGGCCATCACGCCCATGGCCATTTCTAGACCATTACAAATCGCAATCACATGCACAGTTTTTATATGATTATGAACGGCATGGCGTTTTTTAATTAAACAGGCGCAATGATTAAGGCGTAATTCAGTGATCAGTGGTTTGATGGTGCCGAAATAGGGCGCCATGCGTGAAACCATGATTGAAAACAGTTTTTGGCCGAAGGGATAACGGCGAGTTTTGTGGTAGAGCGCAAGCACTTTATTAGGTTTTTGTTCTGCAGTGCTAGAAGAGTCTGTCTGGCTCATGGTCATCCTTAATAATGGTGCAAAGGGGTGTTGTTATCTTGAGCCTGTTCCAAGTTGAGCTTGGGTTGCTCTGGTCGGATGAGTGTAACATTAGGATAACAACAAATACCAGTCGGCTTAATTAAGTAAACTTCATTTCGCGGTTTTAAGTGTAACACCGTATAATTGCGGCCAATTTGTCGTGTAGCGGCAATGGCATGTTGATTTAACTACAAGGACTCACAGTGAAATATTTGCTGACGTATTTTAAGGGAATGGCCATGGGCGCTGCTGATGTTGTGCCTGGCGTTTCGGGCGGCACCATAGCGTTTATTACCGGTATTCTCGATACTTTGCTCGATAGTGTAAAACGCATTAATCCTTCCCTTTGGGGCGTAATCAAGTCGCAGGGCATAAAAGGGGCATTTGCCCATATTAATGGTGGCTTTTTAGTGAGTCTGCTGGCGGGGATCCTGACCAGTATTTTTACCTTTGCGAAGCTGATTTCTTGGTTATTGGCGGTACATCCCATCCCGATCTGGTCGTTCTTTTTTGGGCTTATTCTTATCTCTGTCGTGCATATGCTTAAGCAAGTGAGTGGTTTCACTGTGGCACGTTTAGGGTTATTTGCTCTTGGTGTGCTGGCTGCATGGGCGATTACTGTACTGAATCCGGTCGCGGTAGAAGCCAGTTACATGAATATCTTTTTCGGCGGCGCGATTGCGATTTGCGCTATGGTATTGCCGGGAATTTCAGGCAGTTTCATCTTATTATTGTTAGGGTTATATCCTGTGGTCCTCGCTGCCGCTAAAAATATTCAGCTGGATATTTTGGCCTGTTTTGCTGCTGGTGCCGTGATGGGATTACTGACGTTCAGCCATTTATTGTCGGCGCTGCTGCGTAAATACCATGATGCCACTATCGTGTTTCTAACCGGATTAATGTTAGGTACCTTAGGTAAAATTTGGCCATGGAAAGAAATCTTAACTTGGCGGACCAACTCCCACGGCGAACAAGTACCTTTGCTAGAGCAAAATATTTCCCCGCTTAATTTTGAGCAAGTAACGGGTCAGCCCTCACAACTGATGTTAGCCATTGTGTGTATGTTAGCGGCGATTGCACTGGTTTGGGGGTTAGAGAAAGTGGGCAAAAGAGATTAGCCCTTTGTTACCTCAACATCATATTCAATAAAAGCAGCGAGATACGCTGCTTTTATTTTTTTGCTCATATGCTCATCTTACTTGAATCAGGTCAGCTTTCGACTTTAGGGCAATGTCATTTTAGCCCTGTTTTGGTTACAATCACAGTTCACATTTAGCGTACTCAGTCGACGTTATGTTCCAGTTTAAACTCAGTGAGAGTTTGCAGTTACGATAAGGATATACTTGTGGATAAAAAACAGGTCTCGTGGGGCGGTGTAGCGCTGGCGATTTTTGCCTTGGGTCATGTGGTTAACTTACTCATAGATAAACAAGATTCTGATATATCGCCCGAATTAAAACAGCAAATTTCTGACACGATATTGGCTCACAGATCACCATCCGCCGCGAATAATTCATTAACGTCCATTCCGAGCAATCTTGAGGTGGCCGACGATTCTACCAAAATCCCTATGCCTGCCCAGTTAGCCCAAGTGAGTCAAATCTACAGTAATCTCAGTGCATTTGCGGCACTCAAGCAAGACGGTACTGTGGTGGCATGGGGCGATGCTGAATGTGGTGGCGATATCAATAATGCCGCAGAGCCTCTGGTTAATGTAAAAGAGTTATACGCGGCGGAGAATACCTGTGGTTTTGCGGCCTTAACCCGTGATGACAAACTTATCCCTTGGGGGATGGGGATGAAGCAAGTGCTGACAGGCGTTCGTTCTTTTGTGTTGGCAGAAGGGCTTTATGCGGCCATCAAACAAGATGGTAGCGTAGTCAGTTGGTCTAATCTGGATTCAACACCAGCCGAACTGCTCTCGGGTCAATATGCTGCGCCTGCGATGACCAATATTGATTTTGTGTTGATTAATAAAGGTGCCTTTGCTGCCTTAAAGCTGGGGGGAGCAGTAGTGACTTGGGGCGATGCCGCTTATGGTGGCGATAGTCGTCACGTGGCCTCTGAGCTTAACCATGTCGATCTGCTCTATGCCAACAATAATGCTTTTACCGCGAGGACTGCGACGGGAAAATTAGTGTCTTGGGGCGGGGTCAGCGATGATCAAAAAGGCCACGAACAACTGGCAAAACTCAGCCAATTAGCGCCTGCCGTGAAAGTTGTCAACACGGATCATGGGTTTGCGGCGCTGCTGGCGGATGGCAGCGTATATACCTGGGGTGAGGGCGAATTGACTGAGTATCACGTCGCGTTTCCAGCGCGTTTATCTACTACAAAACGCGCCAATAAAGTGATTGATATTTATGCAAATCGTGGCGCATTTGCCGCCTTAACCATCAGTCGTCAACTGCACGTATGGGGCAGTAAATTCAATGGTGCCGATACATCAGTCCTACAGGATAAGTTGCAAAAAGTGTACAAGGTTTATCCCTTTGAGGAGGGTTTTGTCGCGTTACGCAGGGATAATACGGCCATTGCTTGGGAAGGTTGGGACTTGGTAGACAAGCAACCACGCTATCAAGAAGTCACTCAGGTGAGCAAAGTGGTGACTTATGAGCGGGAGTTTGCCTTTTTAAAACAGGATGGCACTGTGGTTGATGGCCACTCTGGACCCAAAACTGAAATCACCCAAGCAACGGATATTTTCCCGACAGGCTTAGGGTTTACGGTTAAACGCCAAGATGGTTCGATTGCGGTGTGGATGGGAGGCGAGGCTGCGTTAACATTAGATAAACAAGCCGTTGATTTGAGCCAAATGCGCGACATTCGTAGTAATTTGCTCGATGCCATTGCTTTAATGGCCGATGGCACAGTGCAGGCATGGAATATGATGGGCTTTAGCGGACGAGCTGCGCAATAACAAGCGCAATCACAAGTGCAAAAATAATAAAACGAAAGGGCTAAGGTTATTTACACCTTAGCCCTTTCTATTTAGGCGAGTTTTTTCTCGCTTTAAGCTTGATTGGCTTTGATTTCCCGCAGATAGCGATAAATCGAATGCACTGAAATCCCCAATCGAGTGGCCGCGACTTGGGCACTGTCCTTGAGTTCGAAAATCCCTAACTCATGCAATTGATTGACGATTTCGCGACTCTTTTGTGAAGGTGAAATCGCGGGATTCGCGCGAACCTCATGGTTCACACTGTCGATAGTGCTATGGAGCGCTTCATCGATATTGCGGGCAAACACCTCGGGCGAGCTGGTCAGTTCGCTGCCAAGGAGTTGCTCTGGCATCATAGTGCGCAGTACTGATTGCAGTGGTGCATCCATGTCGCTGTTAATACACAGTAACCCTATGGGTTGATTTTTACTGTTACGGATCACCGTCGTAATTGATCTTAGCGTCTTACCATTGGCACATTTAGTCAGGTAAGAGTTGGAAATATCCTGACCGGTTTTGAGCTTGAGCAAGGCAAGGTTGGTTATTGGAGCTCCGACTTCACGGCCTGTGACATGGCCATTGGCAATTTTGACCACAGACGGATGTTTCGCATCTAGGCTGTGCAATACCACTTCTGTGTGTTGACCATACATGGCAGCGATGCCATCGACGATATTTTCGATGGATTTCAGAATATCCAGATCACTTTGCGTTAAATCTTGCAGTTTCACAATTTCAACCTTTAGTTATTAACCCGCCAATATTCAGCGGGTTAAAATCATCATGCCGACATAATATCGATAATAGTGACATCTGTGGATGACATGCCATTGAGGATCATTTTGCCAATGTTTTTAATGGTTTTCTCTACATCGGTAGCAATAATACCTTGGCCTGAGACATTGTGACTACTGAGCGCCATCAAAAATGAGCGCACGGCCGCACTGGATGAAGTGCTAACCTTCATGGCGCAAGACGCTTTAGCGCCGTCACACACCATGCCAGAGCTGTCGCTGATCACGTTTTGAATCGCGAAACAGGATTGTTCGAACGAGCCACCAGCTAAATACACCATGGCCATAGAAGCTGCTGCGCTGGTGACTGTATTGCCACAAAATGCCGACAGTGGTGGGTAATGGGACTTGATATAAATCGCCCCTAGATGGCTCATAATCAAGGCGCGGGCGAGTTTCTCTTCCGAAACCTTATAGCATTGTGCCGTCAATACCACAGGGATAGTTGCCGCTATGCCTTGATTACCACTACCAAGATTGCTCATGGCGGGCAAGTTCGCCCCGCCCATGCGAGCATCGGATGCTGCAGCAGTTAACATGACGATTTTATTCAGTAAGTCTTCACCGATAATGCCGGCGGCTATGCCGCTTTTCATGGTGCGGCCGACTTCAAGCCCATAGGGATTCGCCATGCCTTCATCGGATAATTTGCCGTTTAGCTCAGAGGCTTCGAGGATGAATTTGATCTCTTCGAAGGGGACTTCTTGGGCGAAGCGATAAATGGACTCGATAGTGATATCCACGCCTTCACAGATGGAACCAGTGGCTTTAGCTTGCGTGCTATCGACACTAAAGACGGATTCGCCGTTGAGGCGCTTCTCGGCGATCAGTGTATGGCCGCCGCAGATTTTCACTAGGGCTTCGCGGTCGCCTTTTTTCGCGATGACACAACAATAGATAAATTCTGCTGTTTCGGTGCGCTCGACCGTCACCTTGCCCGCATCGATAAGGGCCTGTGCTCTGGCGACTTGTTCTGGCTTGATCACAGCCAATACTTCTAAGCCCGCATCCGGATTACCCGCAATGGCGCCTGCTGCAGCGGCAATTGCCAGACCGATTTTGCCTGTGCCAGGCACAAACACGCCCATAGAGTTTTTATAAAGATTGTCAGACACTTGTACTGCAATTGAATCGGGTTCAACACCCAGCAAGGCGCGGGCGACGGCGGCGGCGTAAGCGGCGGCGATGGGCTCTGTGCAGCCTAATGCGGGCTTAACCACTTGTTTAATGATTTGAATATACTGCTGCCATTGGGGTTTCATGAGCTTACAACCTTATGTTAATGCTTAAATTTTAACGTGTGCTATCGCTTCAACTTCTACTTTAACGCCCAGTGGAAGGTCCTTCACCGCAAAACAGCTACGAGCTGGGCAGTCGGTTTTAAAATAGGTTTTATACACTTCGTTAAAGGCGGCAAAGTCACTGATCTCTGCAAGATAACAAGTGGTTTTAAGAATCGTGTCTAAGCTGCCACCACCTGCTTCGAGCACGTATTTGAGATTCTCTAATGATTGAATCGATTGCTCAGTAATCCCACCGTCAACTACGCTGCCTTTCTTTTTACAAACAGGGAGTTGGCCAGAGGTAAAAATGAGGTTGCCATAGGCTGTGCCATGGGAATAAGGGCCAATGGCCGCGGGAGCACGTTCTGCGTGAATAATAGTTTTCATTGTCTCTCCAACTTGCAAATAAAATTGAATGCCTAGGTCGGCGTATGTGCAACATTATTTGTATTTTTATGTTTTATTGCAATTATTTTTTAATGAATTTCATTTTACACTGCGGTTTGTGCGCTATTTATCTCGTTTTCAGTCAAGTTGTGAGCTTTAACTCTTTGTTCAACAAAAGTTGAGTATTTTGATTGCTGAGTTTGTTTTGTTCAAATATATTTGCACAAAATAATACCAACTAGGTAAAGGTGAAATGATGGATGCAACAATTACTGCTGCACAGTGGAAAGCAGATACCCGCTTCGATAGTACGGATTGGGGCTGGATTATCATGAGTATCGGAATGGCGATTGGCGCGGGGATCGTATTCTTGCCTGTGCAGGTCGGTTTGATGGGGTTATGGGTTTTCTTACTGTCTGGCATTATTGGCTATCCTGCCATGTATATGTTCCAACGGTTGTTTATCAATACCTTAGCGGAATCTCCAGAATGTAAGGATTACCCGAGTGTGATTTCGGGTTACTTAGGTAAAAACTGGGGTATGTTGTTGGGTGGTTTGTATTTCATCATGTTGGTTATTTGGGTGTTCGTTTATTCAACGGCCATTACAAACGACAGTGCTTCATTTTTGCAAAGTTTTGGGATCACCAAAGCGTTATTGTCAGAAAATCCTTTCTATGGTTTAGCCTTGATCTGCGGTCTTGTTGCTTTAGCCTCCCGCGGTGAGAATCTTTTGTTTAAGATCTCTACTTTTATGGTACTGACTAAGTTGGGCGTTGTCGCCGTGTTAGGGTTATTGATGGTGGATAAATGGGATATCAATAATATCGGCGCTATCCCAGCAACGGGAGATTGGTTGAAAGATGCGGTCGTTATGCTGCCCTTTACGCTAACATCGATTCTGTTTATTCAAAGTTTAAGCCCTATGGTGATTTCATACCGTTCGCGGGAAAAATCCCTTGCGGTAGCGCGCTTTAAAGCGATGCGCGCCATGAACATTGCCTTTGGCGTCTTGTTTGTCGTGGTGTTCTTTTATGCTGTGTCATTCACCCTAGCAATGGGACATGATCAGGCTGTGCGTGCATCGGAAGAAAATATCTCGGCTCTTGCTATGGTTGCCCAAGGTATGCAGGGACAAACACTTAAATTGCTGAGTTTAACCTTGAATATTTTTGCGGTGATGACGGCTTACTTTGGCGTATATCTCGGTTTTAGGGAAGCTTGCCAAGGTTTGACCATGAACATGCTGCGCCGTTATATGCCTGAAGATCGTATCAACAAAAAGCTTGTTGGTTACGGCATTATGATTTTTACCATTCTATTATCTTGGGGCGCGATTGTGTTGAATGCGCCAGTGCTGAGCTTTACGTCGATTTGTAGTCCAATTTTTGGTTTAGTCGGTTGTTTGATCCCCGCTTATTTAGTGTACCAAGTACCTGCATTACATAAGTACAAGGGTGTGTCGCTGTATATCATTATTATCACAGGCTTATTGCTGTGCGTATCTCCCTTCTTAGCGTTTAGTTAACACGGATGTTTAGTTAACACGGATAAAGTGGTACAAAAAGATAAGCTTTAAGGAATTAAAAACCGGTATTAAGTGTAAACTCAATACCGGTTTTCTATGTTGAGCAATCATTTCGATAATGCTCTATGGTCAAAGTTTGAATTGAGATGTGGCGTTTTTTAGTTCATCGGCAAAATCGACTAATCCCTCAGAAACATTGCGAACCTGCGACAGAATTTGTAATGTCTGTTCGAATGAAGCGTTCATATTGACGACGTTATCGACCACTTGGGAAGCGACCGAGGCTTGTTCTTCCGTTGCCGAGGCAATGTGGGTATTCATACTATTGATACTGACAATCTGCTGCTGAATTGATTTCAGCGCACTCCCTGTATTTTGAGCATTGGTTTCATTTTCCGATGACTTCGACATCGCCACATTCATGGTATTGACCGAGGAAATGGCCGCCGTTTTAAGGTTTTGTAACACATGGCGAATTTCAGTGGTTGCATCGGCTGTTTTAGAGGCGAGAGCGCGGACCTCATCAGCGACTACGGCAAAGCCTCGTCCCTGCTCACCCGCGCGGGCGGCTTCGATGGCGGCATTAAGTGCCAACAGGTTGGTTTGCTCGGCAATAGAGGTAATCACATTTAAGATAGAAGTGACATTTTCAGTATCTCTGGCGAGCTCATTGATCGAGTTAGAAGCCGCCTGAATTCCTGTATTTAATTGCTGTGAAATATCGATGGTACGCTGAACGACTGTCATACCTTGCATCGCTTCTTTCTCCGCGACCTGTGCTGCACTGGCGGCTTGGCGGGCATTTTGCGAAATTTCGATGACAGAGTGACGCATGTCTTCCATTGAGACTTGTACTGCGCTGGCATCATGGCTTTGCCGCTGGGTGGCATGCGTCGCATCTTCCATGCGCTGTTTGAGTGAGCGCGAGCTATCAAGTAAGGGATCGGTAACATTCACCACCCTTCGAATAGAATCTCCGAGCAAGCGAAGAAATCGATTGAAGTTACTTGATACTTGGCCGAGTTCATCGCAACCAGACACTTTGAGCTGATGACTAAGATCGCCTTTTCCATCGGCCAGCTCACTCAGTGACTGGGCGACATTACGCGCAGATGAGCTGATAGCGCGTGCTATGGCAATAGTGACAATCAACATCACGATCAGTAAAGCGATGCCGATGGAGAGGGTGAGCCACAAACTTTGCGCAGATCTGTCGCCAGCTTCTTTTATCGATTGTTTAAATTCGAGTACTTTGCTTTGTTTGTAATCTTGTATTTCATTAAGTACAGCTTCATAGGCTTGGGATTTTTCTTGGCTGATCTGGCCAATGTTTGCCATATCAATCGTACCCGCCAACATGCCTTTAGCCAGCTTAATCGTCATGTCGTTATAGCGGGTTAATTTAGCGGATAGATTACTGAGTTTATTGGCTTGCGAGGGATCGACACTATCTAATTGTTGTAGGTTTTTACGTAGAGATTCATACATAGTACCTGCATTCGTTAACAGGTCTTCGTCGGCAAAAGAAACCGATTGAGTGTAAAGTTCATCGAGTTGTTGGATAAAAAACACGTTTTGATTGGCGAGTTCAACTCTTTGGTAAACTTGCTGCTCCATATAATTAAGTGTGGTGCGATTTTTATTTATGGAGATGACACTAATGCTTAAGTTTAAAGCGAAAATGATGACAGCTAAAATAAATATCGCGATAACTTTTTTAAAAATAGAAATATCATTAAAGAAATTCATCCCTTGCCCCCAAGTTGTGCCGAGCTTGAGCTCGGCACTCCAATCTAAAACTCGGCAATAACTTTTACCGAATCATTGGCCTCACTACTATCAATATAGCCAATAATATTGGGGTTCGATGCAACTAATTTTATCATCTCCGCCCCACTAGTGACTTCCTTGGGTGGCGTTCCTTTGCCTGTAAATACTTTTTGTGACCAATATGACTTAAGTTGGCTGGATGACTTGCCCAGCACTTTAGTATCAAAGGTTTCCCTTAAGGGCATTGCACTGTCAAGATTGACCGGCACGGCCTGCGCTCCACCAGGAAAGGTCTTTGTTTTCCCTAGAAAAATATTTTCAATAACCTTTTGGTCGACAGTGTCTGCATTACTGGGATGAACGATGACAACCACACCAGCAAATAGTGGCATTGAGACTAAGCTGAGTAGGATTAAGCAAAGTAACTTATTCATTTCTCTCTCCTAAAATACTAAGTCAATGCCAAGACTGATTGATTTCGAATCCCCTGCGACTTTCATACCTGGGCCACCGTCATCTTTAACGTCATCATACTGAATTTTAAAGGCCGCCGAAGGATGGAAATCCCAACGTATACCTGCAGAACTTGTATGGTGAACTTCACCGCCTTCACCATCATTGAAGTCCGAATAGGAAATGTAAGGCATCACTGAATCGATACGATAGCCGAACGAGAGAAGATAAGTATCTAGATTACTCCCATCGAGATCTAAGCGGTTAAGCTCAGATAAAAAAAGGAAATTCTCATAATCTATATTAACGGATAGGCCATAAAACTTACCCGTACGTTGGTTGCTACCATTCCATTCCTGCTGAATACCACCAATATAACGTTCGTTAGTGTATTGCATATGCGTGAGGCGAATATCTAACCAATCTTTATTGAATTGAACAACAATACCGCCTATATCCTTCCATACTTCTCGGGTATTTTCGAGGAAGAAAAAATCAGATAAAAGCTTATTAGGTTCGCTATCTTCGCTACCGTAATAAACTTGTCCAGACATAGTCCAGTCGCCAATTAAATAGTTATATAAGGCGCTGACACCTGTGTAGTTAAATATTTGCCATGTGTAATTATCTGCGGGTGGACGTATCCAAGGATAAGCATATCCAACATCAAAAAAGTCACTGTAATAGTAGAGCGGTAAGCGTTTTTTACCTCCTTGTACTGTCCAATGATCATTGATCTCATAGGACAGATAAGCCCATTCAAAACTTGCCGAAAAGTCATCAGCCCCCCGGGAAACAACCTGTGCAGTAGCAGATAAACCTTCGAGCAAATCCGCTGAGAATTGAATACCAAATAAGGTATCGGGTTTGAAACTAATATCTTCATCATAGGCGCCAACGAGTGGATAGTCGGCGAGAAAGGTGGGGCCTAAATCAAACTCTGCAACGCCCGAACCTTCGAGAACTTGACCAGCAACAACTGAGGCAAAACCTGAAATGTTGACTTCTGCATAAGCGGTGGAGCTGAGCAAAAGTGAGCAAAGACCTAATGAAAGCTTATGTTTCATAAAAAAGCCCTTTAAGTGAGTATATTCGTTTTTAAGCCTAGAACAGGCACAAACATACGCAAACTTTTATTAAACATTTTTGCAACATAGTGGTCTGGCTCCCATTTTGAAAGATAAGTTTGATATTTTATGAGTAAAAAGCGTTAGGTAATTCGAGCTAACTTAAGTCAAAACTGTAAGTTCAATATTCTAAATTTGGAATGATTACTCAGCCATACCATTAAACTGTTCAGGTGAGACTGTGTTCTCCCTGAAAATTGTTTCGAAAATTCGCCAAAGAATATTATTGATTTTGCTAAATGAGAGACTCAAAGCTTGAGTGAAAAGTGGTGAGATAATTATCTTTATTAACAATATTAGCCAAAGCTAAATGTGGTTGTTATTTAGCCTTTAGATTATAAAAATAACGCAATGGATACTTTTTATTAAACTAAAATTGGGCTTTTTACATAAAAATACTCTAAATCTATCATTGATTATGCTTGTTAAGTCAACGTCGATATTTATTCTATTTCGTGAGTATGCCAGCGCTGTAGTATATTTTCCTGAGTCTTTTTCTCCGATGTAGTGGTTTTATACTGTATGGTTAGCGGCTTGATTGCTGCACAGTGCTATAGCACCTATAATCTTGCTCTCTTATGTTGAGTTTCTCTTCTTTCTAAACATGATCCAATAAAAGGAATGTCATAATGCAAAGACGCAATTTTTTAAAAAGTGCGGCTATTTTGTCGACTGCGGGTTTTATCACGCCAGTATTGGCATCTTCCTCTAAATCGAGTGTCGTTGAACCTAGCTCAAGCGATGGACGCCGCCGTTTTATCTTAACCAACACTTACCATCTTGTTGCTCCTGAAGGCTCTGAGGGCGTGGTTAAGTTATGGATACCTTTACCTGAAGACACGCAATTCCAATTGGTGAGTCAGTTGAATTTTACGGGCAGTTTTAAAGACGCCTATATCAGTTCAAACAACAGTTATGGCGCCAAAACCCTGTTTGCGACTTGGCCCGATGCCAAAGCGAACATGACAATAACGGTTGAGCTTGATATTGAAACGATAGATTGGGAACCCGTTAAAAGCGGCGCCTTAACCCATTACCGCACTCCAGAGCAGATACATTATCCTGCAGATGTTGAACGTTATTTGCTGCCGACTAAACACATGCCGATTAATGGTATTGTGAAGCAAACAGCAGATAAGATCGTTGGCAGCGAGACTGAACCACTGAAGCAAGCACGACTGATTTATCTTTGGGTTAGCGCTAATATGTTTCGCGATAATAGCGTGATTGGCTGTGGTACGGGTGATGTAGCAAGTATCCTCGAAAGTGGCAAGTTAGGCGGTAAGTGTACTGATATTAACTCAGTATTTGTGGCGCTAATGCGCGCAGTGGGGATCCCTGCCCGTGAGATGTTTGGGATTCGCTTAGGTCAGGCGATCAAGATGGGCGAATACTCTAAAAAGGCCTTTGGTAGTGCCGATGACAAAGGGGTTGCCGATGTCAGTGGTGGTCAACATTGTCGCGCTATGTTCTATTTAGCGGGTTATGGTTGGTTGCCAGCCGATCCTGCTGATGTGACAAAAATGCGTTTGACGGAGAAAAAAGAACACAGCGATCCCGCAGTTCAGGCCGTGAATGATTACCTCTTTGGCAATTGGGAAATGAACTGGGTTGGCTTTAACTATGGCCGCGACTTTGATTTATTCCCTACAGCCGAACAGACACCACTGAATAACTTTGGTTACCCGTATGCCGAAGTTGATGGCGATCCCGTGAACTATTATGAGCCTAAAGTGTTTGCCTATGACTACCAGTCAACCGAACAACGCTAAGGGCCTCTTAGCGACTATGGCCGCCGCAGTGGTTGCTGCGGTTGCTTCAAGCCTATGCTGTATTGCACCGCTTATTTATCTGGTGTTCGGGGTGTCGGCCGCAAGTCTGTCGGGGATTGAGCAACTGAGCTGGCTGCAAGTGCCCATGTTGATACTGTCGACTGGGCTGATTCTGATGGGATTTTGGCGGCTCTATTTTGCTAAAAAACCACTGTGTACCGCGACGTTGAGTCGTACTCAGATGCTGTGGCTGTACTGGTTAACTGTACCTGTTGTGCTGGCATTTCAGTCATATCCTTTTGTATTACCTTGGTTATTAGAGGTGCTTGAATGAAGTTAGTGTTATTTCTCGCCTTAAGTCTGTGTTCAGCGTCGAGCTGGGCGGCAAACGTGCTGGTCACCTTAGATGTTAAGGGCATGACTTGTCCGCTGTGTGTCACTGTCGTGAATAAAGCGCTGCGTAAAACCGATGGGGTGATTAAGGCCAAGGCTTCGTTAAAAACGGAGCAAGCCTTAGTGACAGTGCCAGAGGATTTTAATCTAGATAGTTTGCTTAAGGCCGTCGACGAAACTGGGTATAAGGGCAGTATTAATAAGGTAGAAAAACAATCCTAAGCGTCGGTGTCTTTAGTAACGGATTGAGCGACATTATAAAATATCAGTCTAGCTTCAAATGATTAGACTGATATTTCACCGAGAAAATACACTCTGTATCCCACCTGTTACTTCCTTCACTGCCTACTTTTTCCTTTGCGGGTCATTTCTTCGTTAGCTGTAATACACCTCGGGCTCGATACGACGTTGCCGCTCTTCATTTTTCTCCGATGATTCTTTAATCAGATCCAATTTTTGCGCTTGCAGTAATTCTAGTTGCTTGGCTTTTTGTTCTTCAGATAGATTTTCATCGGCTGCAACTTTCGCCATTTCTTCATCTATCTTATTAATTTTATCCCTATCGACTCCTGTACGGTTATCTAAAATAGCCTGCATGGCTTTGTCCAACCTGTTGATGCTTTTGTCTGGTTCAGGCGTGCCTGCAATGGCTTGCACATTACTCGTGTAGCCTTGTTTAGCGTTAGGGGCCAGATGGCTATAGGTATCGGCAGTCGTTACCGATGCTGCAGAGGAGAGCGTTACAGTATCTTGGCTTATTGATGAAGTTAGATTCGCCGCCGTTATTGAATTTGCACGGGTTCCTAGGCCATTTGTGCTCGGCTCGACTTGCTTGAGTGGCACATTGGCATAACTTTTCGCAAAGGTATTGGTATAACTATTGGGGTTAATTGTGCTCATATTCGACTCCTTTATATATGAATCTGTCCCTTGGCCACCTGCGGTTTAAAATGTTGAGCGGTTAACTAATGGGTGTTGCTGGACGTTTCAATATTATCTGATGACAACTTTGCAATTTGAATTAGCAAGTTATAGGCCAAGTTAGGTTTATTTGTGGTTGATTTATCAGGAGTCACTGTTAAACGATACTTTTAAAAAATATTTATACAAAAACTTGATCCTTGTACAACTATGGTCCGTAATTAGAAGCATAGTGATACAAGGAGTCGACTTATGTACAAGTTTAACCCGCAGCGAATTCAGATTGGGATCAGTGCTTGCTTATTAGGGGAGAAGGTTCGTTTTGATGGCGGACATAAAAATTCGACCTATTGTAATCAAGAGATTAAGCAATTTTTCGATTATGTGCCCATCTGTCCTGAAATGGCGATTGGCTTAGGTGCACCCCGGAAAAGTATCCGACTAGTCCGTGATGGGGAAACCATCTTAGTTCAGAGTGGTGACGGTAGCTTAGATGTGACCGATAAGCTCAATGAATACAGCGAAAATAAGGTTGAAGAGCTCGATTTCCTTGGCGGATACTTGCTTTGCGCTAAGTCGCCAACCTGCGGCATGGAGCGGGTAACAGAGTATAAAATTGGCACTAACAATGGTTCTAAGTCTGGCATTGGTGTATTTGCTCGCAAGTTGATGGAACGATATCCACTATTGCCCGTGGAAGAAGAAGGCCGCTTGCATGACATGGTGCTGCGGGAGAACTTTTTCACCCGCGTTTATGCCTATCACGATTGGCACCTGATGAAACATGAAGGGCTGACTAAGCATAAGTTAGTGAAGTTTCATTCCCGCTATAAATACCTATTAATGGCACACAGCCCGACATGGTATCGCGAGCTTGGTCCGATAGTGGCCAATATTGAGGATCTTGAGCAAAGCGCGACCCGCTACTTTGAAGGTTTTATGACGGCGCTGAAAATTAATGCGACCCGTAAAAATCATACCAGTACGCTGCAGCATATTCAGGGTTACTTTAAAAAGCATTTGAGCAAAGAGCAAAAGACAGAACTGTCTGAAGCGATTATGAAATATCGCCAAGGTCTATTGCCGTTATTAGTACCTATCACGCTCATTAACCATTATTTACGCGAATTTCCAACACCTTATATTGAAGAGCAAGTGTACTTAAACCCTCATCCTGAGGCGTTAAAGCTGCGCTATGCCTATTAACGTTTACCTAATCGCATTCAGTTGATTTTAGCTTTTGATTTAGTGAGTTATTACTGAAATATGAAACAAACTATAGAGAACACGGCCCACACAGAACCCAATGGTGAGATATTACTCCCCATCGGTGAAGTGTCGGCCTTAACTGGCGTGAATGCCGTGACCTTAAGGGCATGGCAGCGTCGTTTTGGTTTAGTGATCCCTGCACGTACACCCAAGGGACACAGATTATATACGAGTGAAAATATCCAAGAAATCCATGAGATTAATGCATGGCTAGCTAAAGGTGTTGCGATCAGTAAGGTTAAACCTTTGCTGATGAGTGCTGCTAAATCTTCATTTACAGAAATAGTTCAAACTCAAGCCATTGATTTATGGTGCGAGCAAGTCACTGCGCTCAATACGGCATTATTCGATTTCAATCAGCACAAATTACAGCAGATATTAGATGATGCATTTGGCTTATATCCTTTCCAATTGGTGAAAGAAAAGTTGCTACAACCTTGGCTTAATCAACTCGAGGACTTAGTGAATGAGCGGCTCGATGCCGAGTTGATTATTGCTTGGTTAAAGAGCGAGTTACTTAACCGAGTGGGTGGACGTCATGCCTTTAATGGGCAGGCCGTGACGGCGAGAATCGCTCTGGTGAGTCTATCCCGTGGGGCACATACCTCGCTTAATTCCACCCGCACTAACATTTTATTTTCTCTACTTCTATCGCTCGAGTTAGCGTCGCTGCGGGTATCGGTTATTGATCTTGGCGAGCAAGCCATGGGCAGTTTACCTTTGCTGCGAGGCAGGCTTAACGTCGATGCACTTTTGCTTATTCCCGACTCAAATCATTCGGGTTCTGAACAGACTGAAATGCTGACTGTATTGGAACAAATGACTTTCCCATGCTGGTTTATGGGGCCTTTTGCGCCAACGTTAAGCTTTTTATCTGCTTTTTTGGCGTCTTCGACGACGGACTTGATTGGGAAAATACCATCTCGTTTAGCGGGGAAGGTGAATAGAAGTCGTAAGCACAGTGGAAAGATGAATACCGTGAATCAAAGCGAGCAGATAAATAGCGAGAAAAACAATGACATTAGCTAACGATTCAATGCCAATAGATTCAATTCCAATAAAAGTGCAGGGCAATAATGCACTGATGTGGTTTCGCCAAGATTTACGCCTTGCCGATAATCAGGCATTAACCGCCGCTTGCGATTGGGCGCGGGAGAATGGCGTGGCACTTAAGGCCATTTACATTGCTACGCCAACCCAGTGGCAGCGCCATGACGTTGCGTCAATTCAGTTGGATTTTATCGAACGTCATATCAATCTACTTGCCCAAGGGCTGGCGAGTCTTGGTATTGGATTCGAGTTAATTCAGTTAGATACCTTTGCTGATGTACCTGAGTTTATCGGTCACTATTGCCAGCAACAGGGGATTGGTCGAGTGTTTGCTGGTCGCGAGCCTGAGATTAACGAGCAACAGCGCGACCAAGCCTGTATTCAATCGGGGATTCCTCTGGTGTTAACCGATGAGCATTGTTTGCTTAAGCCGGGCACTGTGCTGAATTTGTCCGGCGACATGTACAAGGTTTTCACTCCTTTTAGCCGTAAGTGGCGAGAAATTGCCGCCCGCTATGCCATTTTGCCGCTTCCTGTTCCGGCGCCACTTGGACCTGTGTTGGCCGAGCCAAAGCCGCTTTTGTTTAACAATGTCACTAAAGTGTCGAGTGAACTTTGGGCTGCGGGAGAAGGGCAGGCAAAGCGTTTGCTCTCGGCATTTATTCAGCAGAAAGTGCAGGATTATAAGCAAGATAGGGATTTCCCCGCGATTGATGGTACTAGCTCAATTTCACCCTATCTGGCCATTGGTGTGGTTAGCCCAAGACAATGCGTTGCCGCGCTGCTGCATCAATTCCCTGAGGTGATTGTCGACGACACTAGCCCTGCTCGTACTTGGTTAAATGAGCTTACTTGGCGTGAGTTTTACCGTCACTTACTGGTGGCATTTCCCGGTTTATCTAAGAATCACAATTTCAATCGTCAAGCCGACCATGTGCAGTGGCGCAATAACCCGCAGGAGTTTGCTGCTTGGTGTGAAGGTCGTACTGGCTATCCGATTGTGGATGCCGCAATGCGCCAACTCAATCAAACGGGTTGGATGCACAATCGGCTGCGTATGGTGGTGGCGAGTTTCCTGACTAAACATCTGCTGATTGACTGGCGCTGGGGGGAGCGTTATTTCCGCCAAAAACTGATTGATGGTGACTTAGCCGCGAATAATGGCGGCTGGCAGTGGTCTGCTGGTTGTGGCTGCGATGCTCAGCCTTATTTCCGTATTTTTAATCCTATAAGCCAGAGTGAAAAATTTGATCCAGATGGCAGCTTTATCCGTAAGTATTTACCAGAGCTCGCATCTTGGGGAATTAAGCAATTACATCAACCCAGTACAGCGCAGACACCGTCCTTGTTTGAACAGCCGTTATTCAACACTAAAACGGCTTATCCAAGTGCGATTGTCGAGCACAGTGCAGCAAGAGCAAGGGCATTAACCGTATTAGGCGTATTGAAAAAGGCCACGGCCCAATAAATAGGATCAGGAGCAATAACAAGATGATAAACCAAGCGACGACTGAGACTAATACGCTTGTTGATGATTTTATTCAGCTTTATCAAGCTTTGAATAAAGATAACTTGCATCTGTTAGGTCGGGTTTACGACGACAGTATTAGTTTTACCGATCCTATGCATCAAATCA
Source organism: Shewanella sp. SM20 (assembly GCF_025654545.1). Classification (NCBI taxonomy): domain Bacteria; kingdom Pseudomonadati; phylum Pseudomonadota; class Gammaproteobacteria; order Alteromonadales; family Shewanellaceae; genus Shewanella; species Shewanella sp. SM20. Next base: position 45,266 of record NZ_JAKKRK010000026.1, read on the forward strand.
CAGGGCTAGCGTCGTTAACTCAGTACTTCGCGAAGTTATATAAGAATGTTAAGCATATTCAGTTTGAGATCAAAGAAGTACAGCAGGATGCGAATCAAGCCGCGCTGTTCTGGCAGATGGAATATAGCCACCCTAAGTTGAATAAAGGCGGACTTATCCGTGTTGATGGCATGAGCCAACTTAAATTCAACGACAAGATTTATTTTCACAGGGATTACTTCGACTTAGGGCAAATGTTGTATGAGCATTTGCCTTGCATGGGCGGGCTTATCCGCTTGCTCAAAGACAGGGCGGCAAAGTAATGGACGCTGTTAAGCCGATGAAAATAAATACAGTGCTGATTACAGGTGCAAGCTCAGGCATTGGGTTGCAACTGGCGCAGGATTATTTGTCCTTAGGTTGGCACGTCATTGCCTGTGGCCGCTCGCTGCAAAGGTTAGAGGCGTTAGCCTTGAATGAACTAGTCGGTGCTACGTTGTTTATCTTCGATATATCCCAGCGCGACCAAGTTCATCAAGCTGGCCAAAATGTAGCTGAGCTATTGGCGAAAACAGATTCTCAGCTCGATTTGGTCATTTTGAATGCGGGCAGTTGTGAATATATTGATGATGCTAAGGCTTTCGATGATGTGTTGTTCGAGCGCGTTATCCATACCAATCTAATTGCAATGGGATATTGCCTCGGGGCATTTTTACCTTTAATGCCTAGGGGTTCACGTATTGGCTTAATGAGTTCTAGTGCTATTTATTTACCTTTCCCTCGCGCTGAAGCTTACGGCGCCTCTAAAGCTGGCGTGCAGTATTTAGCCTCGAGTCTCGCGCTCGATCTTGCCAAGAACGACATAGGCGTGAGCTTGATTTGCCCTGGTTTTGTGGCGACACCATTGACCGCAAAAAATGATTTTTCTATGCCAATGCAAGTGAGTGTACAAACCGCTTCTAAGGCGATACGTAATGGGCTGAAAGGTGGCAAGCGCGAGATCCATTTTCCGCGACGCTTTACTTATCTATTGAAGTTGATGTCGTTTTTACCTGCCTTTGTGTGGCAAAAAATGATTGCAAACGATACTCAAGCCAAGCCGCTAAAGGACAAGAGTTTATGACAAATATCGCCATCGTCGGCACCGGCATTTCTGGATTAACCTGTGGCCATCTATTAAGTGAGTCGCACAGGGTTACAGTGTTTGAGGCCAATGACTATATCGGCGGCCACACGGCGACAGTCGATGTGGAGCATCAAGGGCAAACCTACGCTATAGATACAGGTTTCATCGTGTTTAATGACAGAACGTATCCACGATTTGAACGTTTATTGGCTCGCCTTAATGTCACCATATTACCGACTGAGATGAGTTTTAGCGTGCACAATGCTCTGACTGGGCTTGAATACAACGGCCACAATTTAGGCAGTTTGTTTGCCCAAAAGCGTAACCTCCTGAATCCACGCTTTTGGGCCTTTTTAAAAGAGATATTGCGCTTCAATAAAGGCTGTAAGGCACTCTATCAACAGGATATTTATCCCGAAGGTAACTTAGGTGATTATTTAGACAATGAACACTTCTCACCATTTTTCGCTGAGCATTACATTTTGCCCATGGGCGCGGCGATTTGGTCTTCGAGCATAGAAGATATGCGCGCGTTTTCGTTGAAGTTTTTTATTCGTTTCTTCCAGCACCATGGCTTATTAAATGTCAGTGATAGACCCCAGTGGTATGTGCTAAAGGGTGGCTCGCGTAGCTATATTCCTGATCTTATTGCGCCCTTTAAAGACAATATCCGCCTTAACTCACCCGTGACAGGTATTGAGCGCCATGGCCATGGGGTGAAGTTACAAGTCCACGGTGAATGGTTGGAATTTGATGAGGTGATTTTAGCCTGTCATAGCGACCAAGCACTGCGGATGTTAAACGATCCTACGCCAACAGAACGCGCCATTTTAGGCGACCTCAGCTACCAGAATAACGATGTGGTGCTGCACATGGATACACGTATTTTACCGAAGCGAAAAGCCGCTTGGGCGAGTTGGAATTATAGGTTAGATGGTAATCTAAAACGTCCAGCGTCAGTGACTTACAACATGAACATACTGCAACAGTTGCCAGCCAATGCGCCGACCTTTTGTGTCACCTTGAATCAGTCAGAGTTGATTGATGAGTCGAAAGTGATACGCCGCTTCAATTATGCCCACCCAGTGTTTAACGAAGCCAGTCTTAAGGCTCAGGGCCGCCGTGAGGAAATATCCGGGCAAAATCATACTCATTTTGCTGGCGCCTATTGGCACAATGGTTTCCATGAAGATGGCGTTCGCAGTGCACTTGATGTGTGTGCCCATTTTGGTGTCAGCCTATGACAGAGCTCAATAGCGGTATTTATTACGGCACTGTATCCCACAGCCGTTTTACACCGATTAAACATAGCTTTAGTTATGCCATGGCGCTGTTGGCGATTGATTTAGATGAAGTCGATAAGATCAGTGCCATGGGGCGAGTTTTTGCCAGCCAGCGCCGCGCTTTACTAAGATTCAATCCTAAAGACTATTTAACTTCTTTTACGACTAAATCCAATGACAGTGGTGAAGTGGCTGTTGTCGATCCGAGCGCAGCTGCACTTAAGAGTCGCGTATTGACTCAAGTGGCAGCGTTAGGCGCAGATAAACTGTGCGATCGAGTTTTGTTTGTGGGTCAGATCCGCCATTTGGGCGTGTATTTTAGCCCAGTAAATTTCTACTTTTGTTATCAAGATCAAACGCCTTTATACATGTTGGCCGAGGTGAGTAACACGCCTTGGGATCAGCGCCATTGCTATTTAGTCGATTTAGCCGCGCCAAAACCTTCTGACAAAGTGTTTCACGTGTCTCCCTTTATGACTCTCGATATGCGTTATCTCTGGCATGTGTCTGCGCCGAGTGAAGACTTAAACATCGGTATTGAAAACAAGTCGATGCAAGAGAATGGCAAAAAACTGTTTAATGCCAATTTAGTGATGAAACGCCAACCGATCACGGCGGCCAATTTACGGACGCTTTTGTTTCGCTTCCCTTTTATGACTCTCAAGATCTTCTTCGGGATTTATTGGCAAGCGCTAAAACTCTTTTTTAAACGTGTGCCCTTTGTGCCGCATCCAGCTCAGATGGAGAAATAACATGGAAAATACGGCTTCGCAAACCTCAGTCACCACAGGGAAACTGCCCGACAGTATTGCGCGTAAAGTATTGCTTAAGGCGCTGGAAAGTCTCCCACATGGCTGCTTGACCTTGGTTGAGGGCGACAAGAGTTATCGTTTTGGTGAGAGTCATACCGATTTACACGCCACGCTTGTGGTTAAACACCCGAGTTTTTATCGTCAAATCATGCTTTCAGGCTCCATTGGCGCGGGTGAAGGTTATATTCAAGGCCATTGGACGAGCCCAGATCTCACCAAAGTCGTACAACTGTTTGCCCGTAATTTAGCCTTACTCGATAAGATTGAAGCCAAATTCTCTTGGTTAACTGGCACGATAAACCGTGTGAAGCATGTGCTGAATCGCAATTCTCAAGAGGGCTCAAAGCGGAATATTCTTGCCCACTATGATTTGGGTAATGCTATGTATGAGCAATTCCTCGACCGTGAAATGTTGTATTCGAGCGCGCTTTATCCCCATGAGGAAGCCAGTTTGCAGGAAGCGCAGTTGTTTAAGCTGATGACTATTTGTGAACGACTCGATTTACAGCCAGGTCAAACCTTGCTTGAGATTGGTACTGGCTGGGGCGCGCTGGCTATTTATGCGGCTAAGCATTATGGCGTGCACGTGACAACAACAACGATTTCAGATGCGCAATACGCCTATACCAAAGCCCGTGTCGAACGCGAAGGGCTAAGCGATAAAGTGACGCTGCTGACAGAGGACTATCGCAATCTCACTGGGGAATACGACAGGGTTGTTTCTATCGAGATGATTGAAGCTGTGGGGCATGAGTATTTACCAGGCTTCTTTAAAAAGCTGGAAACATTGTTAAAACCCAATGGGCGCATGCTGCTACAGGCGATAACGATTGCCGATCAACGTTACGACAGTTATCGCAAAAGTGTGGATTTTATTCAGCGTTATATTTTCCCCGGTGGCTGCTTACCCTCAGTGAGCCAAATGGTCGGTCACATTGCCAAACAGACGGACATGGTGGTCTGGTCGCTCAATGATATGGGGCTCGATTACGCTAAAACCTTAAAACATTGGCATGAGAATTTTGATCATGCGATAGGCGAAATCCAAGCTTTAGGTTATGGCGATGATTTTATTCGGATGTGGAAATTTTACCTAAGTTATTGTGAAGGTGGATTTTTAGAACGTACCACAAGCACAGTGCATTTAGTGGCTGTGCGTCCGGACTATCGCATTGCTAGCCATCATCTCCCAAGCCATAGCCCTAATGCGACGTAATTTGTTTTGATTAAGCAGTCACTTTAGTGGAAATAACCATTTTCGTTGGAATGAGCCGCTTTGTTTACAGCAAGATAAAAGTGAGGCAAAGATGAAGTCCATGTTAGCTAACTCTCGGGTTCCTTTTAAACATCAGGGCTTTATTCTCTATAACGCCTTGAGTTTTCAGGCTGTATGGTGGTCTAGTGTACTTTGGCTTAACACCTCTCTGTTGTTAACTATCCCTTTGTTATTATTTCACTTTATCCTGCTAGCTTCCTTAAGTAAGCCCGGGTATCGCAAAGTTGATTTGCTATTGATGCTAAAGGTTGCAGCCTTAGGAATAGGCGTAGATACAGTACTCTCTGTTTTAGGGGTGTTTGAGTTTGCTCTTTTCCCTTGGTGGCTTGGTTGCCTGTGGCTGCATTTTGCTTTGACTCTGAATCATAGTTTGGCCTTTATGCGACCTTTACCGCTGATATTTCAGGCGTTACTCGGGGGCGTATTTGGTGGGTTAAGCTATTTGGCTGGCGCACAATTTAATGCCGTGAGTTTGCCCTATGGCAATGTTATTTCTGCTGTGGTGTTATTTTTGGTTTGGCTAGTCTTGCTGCCATTTTTAATCCAACTTGCTAATCCCTATGGATTTAATCGAAGCACTAAAGCGCGTTCTTTTACTGTGTTTGGGCGTTAATTATTGAGTTGTAGGAATTGATCGCGGTTAAGTCATTATGCCGTTTTTAGTTAAGTACCTGTTGTAAGACATTATGCAGTAAAAGGGGGATCCCATGTCGTCAGTTCGTAATCGTAGCCCAAATCTTGGTTTTTCATTTTTGAATTCAAGCTGCTTAAGTATATTGGCCCTCAGTTTATTGGCCGCACCTTTAAAAGCGTTAGAGGCGAAAACGCCTGATTTTGAAAACATTACTATCGAACTGAATGATGCCACCGATGTGACGCAGACTTTTCAGGAAGTGGGCCGCGGAGAAATGGATTGGCTGTGGTTTAGTTTGTATAAGGCCAGACTGATGACGGTAAATGGCCGTTATCAACAGGGGCAATATCCTCTGCTGTTAGATATTGAATATTATCGAGATATTGAGTCAGAGGATTTGCTCGAAGCGACAAAAGATCAATGGAAGCATCTAGCGTTTGCCGAAAATGATATCCAACGTTGGTTGGGTTTATTAAATGCGACTTGGCCCGATGTGAAGCAGGGCGACCATTTAAGTTTTAAGGTGATAGATGGACAAACGAGTCAGTTTTTCTTTAATCATCAACCACTCGACATTATCCATGATGCTAATTTTGCTGAGGCATTTTTAGCGATTTGGTTATCGAAAGCCACTAGTCGTCCTAGTTTGCGGGCGCAATTACTCGGAGAAAAACCATGCGATTGTTGAAACGGCTTGTCGGCCGAAAGTTATTTTTAGGTTTAATAATGATAGGGCTGTTGTCGAGTTGTTCATCGGTGGAAGTGACTGATTATAAAGACACTCATCCGACATTGGTTTTGGAGTCATTTTTTAATGGACCATTAAAAGCCTCTGGGGTCGTACAAGATTTTAGTGGAAAAGTAATCCGCAAATTCAATGTCATTATGGAAGCCAGTTGGCAGGGAAGTGAGGGGGTCATTAATGAATGGTTTGTGTATGATGATGGTGAAACTCAAACGCGTGTATGGCGCATTAAGGCACTAGGGGAAGGGCGATACTCAGGAACTGCAGGTGACATTATCGGGACTGCCGATGGCCAATCTAGCGGCAGTGCGCTACGTTGGAAATACGATATGTTATTGCCTGTGGATGGTGAGGAATATCAAGTTCATTTCGACGATTGGATGTTCTTAGTGAATGATAATACCATTATAAATCAGAGCGATATTATTAAGTTTGGCATCACAGTTGCTAAAGTCACTTTAGTTATTCAAAAATAGTCTCAGCAATTTTTAGTTAAGTTGGCTTACCCCAGCTTGTCTTGGATTCACTCTGTTGATTAAGGCTTAAATGTTGATTAAGACTTAAATTGGCTTAAACAGTATAGCTTGGCTAATAACCCCCTTTTTTCTGCATTAAAGTGTTGAAGTCAAACCAAAGTTGCAGCTAGGCATTTTTGCTAGTGGCATAAGTGATATATGGGGGTAAGGTTATTGCAACCCATTGTTTAAATTTAATTAATCTGAACTTAAGTCTAAGTCTAAGTCTAAGTCTAAGTCTAAATAGATAGGGGGTAGTCGATGAAAAAACACGTTGTTTTATGGGGAGTATTTTTAAGTCTGTCGTTAACTGCTTGTTCATCTTTTGACTTTAAGTTTGAGGATCATTCTGAGAAACAAGTCGATCCTCATCAACCCGCAAGCGATCCTATGGTGCAAGATAATGAACGTCGTATTCGAGATGCGAGAAAAGACGGTCAGTTAGAATCCGATTTTCTAAAACCTAGGTATCCAGTTAAGTTTAAATAAGAAAATGCCTTAGGAACTCACTTCAACCTCAATACTTAACTATCAATAGCAAGTATTAAGGTTGCTAGGGGAGAGGCGAAGAACTAACCCGCTTGACGACTGTTATCTATCGATTTTTTGTCATAATATTCAAACGGAAACAGATTACGAATCCTTTGCTTTACATTGTCACTCACGTTGGCAGAAATATGTAAGCGTACATCTCCTGATTTTTCAGCCCTAACAGTACAAGTCAGTTTTTCGGTTTTAGCGATTTGGCGGCATTCCCGTTCGAATCGTTCGGGGATCTTGCCCTTATGCTGAGTCATACGGCCATCTTTAAAATGCATTTCAAAAATAGTCAGACCTTTCTTGCCACCAAATATCAGTTTGTAAACGAGAAATATACCAATAGCGACAAAAATGAGTTTGAAAATATCGGCTGTCATAACGCCTCCTATCTTATGTTTATAGAACCAAGATACTCCCGAGTTAGTTGTTTTAACAGTGCGCTAACGCGCAATTTTGAATTGGCAATAAAATGATTCCAGCCTAGACTTAACTGGCTAAGGAAAAGTAACCCCTCAGTTAAGGAAAACGCCATGTACTTATCAAATGCAGATCGTTGGTCATTATTGTGTAAGAAGCAAATCGATGTTATCGAAAAACTTGCTACACATTTCCCCGAGAGAAAAGCACATCTAAGTGAGCTCACTCAAGGGTGGCGCCATGTTCAACATCAAGTTCAAGCAGGTGATAGGCCTATGCCACTCGAGCTCATCAAATAAGCACGATTGAGTCATTTGGAACTAGATAGTTTGTATAAGAACGCAAAGCCACTCAATAATGAGTGGCTTTTTTATGTGGCGAATATAAAACTATCATTTATAGGGGTAAAGGATGAAGTGATTGTCTGTTGCGTGAAGTCAATAAATTATCTTATACGCTCAATTTGAGCGCTTATTGTGCCAGTATTGAGGGCGCTATCGTTATTATTGAGGAAAGTCAGTTGTGTTTTGCTTTGAAACGATTCAAATTTCATATACAAAAAACAGATACAAAAAAGCCACTCATTGAGTGGCTTCATTGTTTATATAGTGCGGGCACCAAGAGTCGAACTCGGGACCTGCTGAAATTATCGAGAGTAAGTCAGTTGCGCTTTGTACTGAACACTTCAAATTTCAGATACAAAAAAGCCACTCATTGAGTGGCTTTTTTGTTTATATGGTGCCGGCACCAAGAGTCGAACTCGGGACCTACTGATTACAAGTCAGTTGCTCTACCAACTGAGCTATGCCGGCGTAAAGCACAGTAATAAACCCAATCGAATTCATTACCTTAAAAGTGGTGCCCGAACCCGGAATCGAACCAGGGACACGAGGATTTTCAATCCTCTGCTCTACCGACTGAGCTATTCGGGCAACTAAACTAAGCGTTAGTTAACTACTTTGAACTAAGTCGTGAAGACCTTGTTCGTTCGAAGTGCGCGTATAATATAGTGCTCGCTTTAGCTGTGCAAGCCCTTTTTAAGTGACTGATTAACTATTAAACAAAATGCGCTTATTTATTTGATTCTTTCGTTTTACTCTTATTTTACCGCTGAAAGTTTCAGCACTTTAACGCCAATAGGTGTTCCTTATGGCTGTTTATCCTAACTTCCTCATTCATTTATCTGCTATTGGGGAGAGAAAAATTAAGGTTTAAGCTCATCTATTGCAAGCAAGGAGCTGTGGAGCGCAGTGGGTATTGTTGAGTTTTGATTGATGGCTGGCTGATATTTATGGGGTGTAACTAAGCGGAGCAACTAAGAGTAAGCGAGTGGCTTGTTTATTGATATGGTGCTGGTATCAAGAGTCAAACACGAGGCCAACTGTTCTGTTGTTATCGAGGGTAAATCAGTTGCTGTTCATTACTCACATCTTGTGTTTTTATTCAAATTTCAGATACAAAAAAGCCACTCATTGAGTGGCTTCATTGTTTTATATGGTGCTGGTATCAAGAGTCGAACTCGGGACCTACTGGTATTATCAAGAGTAAGTCAGTTGCGATTGGCCACAGACTTTGTGAGTTATTATTCAAATTTCAGATACAAAAAAACCACTCATTGAGTGGTTTCATTGTTTTATATGGTGCCGGCACCAAGAGTCGAACTCGGGACCTACTGATTACAAGTCAGTTGCTCTACCAACTGAGCTATGCCGGCTTAAATCTTTACTGCAATTTTTACTACAGAATAATGGTGCCCGAACCCGGAATCGAACCAGGGACACGAGGATTTTCAATCCTCTGCTCTACCGACTGAGCTATTCGGGCAACTAAACTAAGTGTTAGTTAACTACTTTGAACTCGTTGGCTAAGCCGTATCGTTCGAAGTGCGGCTATATTAGCTAGGGTGTTTGACCTCTGCAAGTGCTTTTTCCTGATAAATCACTCGTTCGGCTGTTTAATGCACATCTTGGGTGTTTTTTATCTCTTATTCTGTGAACTCAGTTCAATTTCATTCGTTGGCTGTATTTTTCAAGTCAGAGGGATACTGATGTTTACTATAGCTTTGTGCTCACAGATCATGATTTTTGGCTTACTTTCTAAAATTTAGAAAGATATAAGCGATTTTTACTGATTTTAGTTTTTAAATTTAGATTTATGATAATGAATATTATTTCATGGATAGCATGAAGAAAACGCGAGTACGGAGTCGCAGTATGTTTCGAAATTGTCAGTTTGCTTATGGAATTACCGCCATTGTGACCCATTGGTTGAGTGCGTTCGTCGTGATTGGGTTATTTGCAGTCGGTGTGTGGATGGTGGAGTTAACCTACTACAGTACTTGGTACAAGACTGCGCCGCATCTACATAAAAGTATTGGGATTCTGTTATTGGCTGCGACAATATTTCGTTTGGTATGGCGCTTAGTTAATCCCAAGCCTGTACCTGAGGCGAGTCATAAACCGTGGGAAAAGACGGCCGCACATTTGGCGCATTTTATTATTTATGTCTTGCTCTTTGTCATTATGACTGCTGGCATTTTGATCTCAACCGCAGATGGCCGTGGTATCTGGGTGTTTGATTGGTTTGAACTACCAGGATTGGGACTTTTGTTTGAAAACCAAGCTGATATCGCGGGTGATATTCACCAGTATGCGGCTTACAGCTTGATCGCGCTGGTCGTTATTCACGCGGCGGGCGCATTAAAACATCACTTTATCGATAAAGACACTACCCTACTTAGAATGATTAAATTTAAACGAGGATAATACAATGAAAAAGCAACTGTTAAGCGCACTGATTGGTGTATCTCTATTGGCTCCTGTGGCGGCTTCAGCTGCTGACTATGTGATTGATCATGAAGGCGCTCACGCTTCTATTACATTTAAAGTGAATCACTTAGGTTATAGCTATGTGGTGGGGCGTTTTAATGATTTTAGCGGCGATTTTAGCTACGATGCGGCTAAACCAACTGCGATGAAAGTGAATGTCACAGTGAATACATTAAGTGTCGATTCAAACCATGCTGAGCGTGACAAACATATTCGCGGTGAAGATTTCCTTAATACTGGCAAATTCGCTAAAGCGACCTTTGCATCTACTTCGGTGGAAGATAAAGGAAATGGCGATTTAGTGATTAACGGCAACTTAACTTTAAATGGTGTGACTAAACCATTAGCGATTAAGGCCCATGCTGTGGGTGAAGGTCAGGATCCTTGGGGTGGCTACCGTGCCGGTTTTACGGGCACAACTACCTTTGCGATGAAAGATTTCGGTATCAAGATGGATTTAGGTCCAGCATCTAGCCATGTTGAGTTAGATCTAGTGGTTGAAGGCGTGCGTAAGTAACTCTTTATTCTGCCATTTAGATACAAAAAAGCGCCGAAAGGCGCTTTTTTTGTAAGCTTTATACTGAGAGCCGACTAACGACCAGAATTAATCTTGGTCTTTTTCTGGTACAAAACCTTCAATTTCAACATCTTTACCTTCAAATAGGAAAGAGGTCATTTGTTCTTCAAGAAATTTACGATCATCAACATTCATCATGTTGAGTTTTTTCTCGTTGATCAGCATGGTTTGCTTTTTTTGCCATAGGCCCCAAGCTTCTTTGCTGATGTTATCAAAAATGCGCTTACCTAAATCACCTGGATACAGTTGAAAGTCTAGGCCGTCGGCTTCTTTATTTAAATATACGCAATTGACTGTACGCGCCATGATTATTCCTTACTGACTGCGGATTGAACGAGTGATCCCAAATTGGCTAGCACGCGCTCGGTGGCGGCGGCGAGTCCCACTTTGGAAGGATGACTTATGTTATACCAGAGAGACTGGTTTTGTTCCATGACAGCACCCACGCTCTGTTTATTGCCGAGGGTTTTATCGCCGTGAGTTTTATCTAAGTTAAGCATCATGGGCTGAATATCTAAATGAAAGTGGCTAAATGTGTGCCTAAAGCCAGTTAACCATTCGAGTTGCTGCGCATCAAACCCTTGCTCTTCAAGATGAGTTTCAAGGGCAGCTTGGGTAGCGAATTCAGGGAAACACCAGAGCCCGCCCCAAATTCCCGCTGGCGGACGTTTAGCTAGAAAGACTTGGTTGTCTTGCATCATCACTAACATCCACGCCGCTTTGGTTGGTATGGTTTTTTTAGGCTTTTTGCCAGGGAAATCGGTTTGTCTGCCAATCAGTTGAGCTTTGCAATCAATCGCTACAGGGCAAGCGGCGCAGTTAGGTTTGCTACGAGTACAAATACTGGCGCCGATATCCATCATGGCTTGATTATATTTCTGAATATCTTGCTGCGGTGTGAAGGCATTCGTCAGTTGCCAAAGTTGCTCTTCAACCGTCTTTTGCCCTGGCCAACCTGCTATTGCCCCATGTCTTGCTAATACACGTTTTACGTTGCCATCGAGAATGGGGTGATGTTGCCCAAGTGACAATGACAATACTGCGCCTGCCGTCGAGCGGCCGATGCCGGGTAGGGCGAGCACTTGTTCAAAATGTGTTGGAAATAATCCCTGATAATCATCGCGGATTATTTTGGCTGCTTTATGCAGATTACGCGCCCTAGCGTAATAGCCAAGACCGGTCCAATGATGTAATACCTCATCGTCTGGCGCGTTAGCAAGTGCTAACACATCGGGAAAACGCGCCATAAATTTAAGATAATAGGGAATAACAGTCGCAACCTGAGTTTGTTGCAGCATAATTTCAGAAACCCATACGCGATATGGGGTTTTATCTTGCTGCCAAGGGAGGGTTTTACGACCGTGATTGTCGTACCAAGAGACGATACGTGTAGCGAAGGAGGCTGTAGATTTCATCGGCGCAGTGTAGCGGCAGTTATCTTCTTAGACAAGCGTCAAAGATAAGTTGGCAAGGGATCTAAAGCTAAAAATCGCTGCTAAATTCGCACTCTTAAATAATCTTGGTATACTTTCGCCCCATTAGTGCTTGCACTGTATGTTGAACTTTGGATAATGCCCTTCTTTTATGATGGTGTTGTCCACTAGACGAGGCAAAAATGAGCGAAGTCACTACCGCTGAATTTAATGAAGAAGGCAAGTATCTGCGCAAGATCAGAAGCTTTGTCCTGAGAGAAGGTCGCCTAACCAAAGGCCAAGCACACGCTATTGAAAGCCAGTGGCCAACAATGGGTTTAGATTACAGCCCAGTGCCATTGGTACTGAGCGACGTTTTTGGTCGTGAAGCCGATACTGTGCTGGAAATTGGCTTTGGCATGGGTGCCTCTTTAGTACAAATGGCTAAAGATGCACCAGAGCAAAATTTCATTGGTATTGAAGTACATAAACCGGGTGTAGGCTCTTGCCTCAGTGATGCCGCCATTGCTGGTGTGACTAATTTACGTGTGTATCATCACGATGCCATGGAAGTATTAGAACATGCGATTGCTGACGGTTCATTAGCCCGAGTGCAATTGTTCTTCCCAGATCCTTGGCATAAAAAACGTCACCATAAACGCCGCATCGTACAAGCTGAATTTGCCGAACTTATTCGTCGCAAGCTAAAAATTGGCGGTGTGTTCCATATGGCCACTGACTGGGAAGAGTACAGCGAGCATATGTTAGAGGTGATGCAAGCCGCTCCGGGTTATCAAAACCAGTCGGCCGACGGCAGTGTTGTGCCGCGTCCTGATCATCGTCCATTGACAAAGTTTGAAGCCCGCGGCCATAGACTGGGTCACGGTGTATGGGATCTGATGTTTGAGCGTATCGCTTAATCACGAACTCAATTTTAGCTAATTTTAAACACAAAAGGGAAAATCACTATGGCAACTAATCGTAGCCGTCGTTTACGTAAGAAAATGCGCGTTGATGAATTCCAAGAGTTAGGTTTCGATATGGCTTGGACTTTTGATGCATCAGTATCTGAAGCCGATATCGATGCAACTGTAGATAAATTCATCGATGAAGTGATCGAAACCCGTAAATTAGGTTTCCATGGCGGCGGCCACATCGAATGGGAAGGCATTATCGCCACTCAAACGATTGGGAAATGTACCGAAGAAGATATTGCTGCAGTTAAGGCATTCTGGGCGACCCAAAAAGTGTCTCAGGTTGAAGTTAGCGAACTGTACGACATTTGGTGGGGTTAATGCCCGAGTTGGCATTACTTGAGGAAGTGGTCGAGAAAGTTCGACCCTTGCTCGGCCAAGGAAAGGTTGCAAATTATATCCCCGCACTGGCCAGCGTTGATGCTGGAAAATTAGGCATTGCCGTCACGACTGTTGACGGTGAAACTTTAGGTGCGGGCGATTACCTTGAGCCGTTTTCGATTCAAAGTATCTCCAAAGTTTTCAGCTTAACCTTAGCGTTAACTTTGTATGAAGAAGCCGAAATCTGGAGCCGTGTTGGCAAAGAACCTTCGGGCCATTCATTCAACTCTTTAGTACAAGTCGAGTTAGAACGTGGCAAGCCGCGTAATCCCTTTATCAATGCTGGCGCGTTAGTGATTGCTGACTTATTGCAGAGTCGTTTAGGTGCTCCTAAACACAGAATGCTTGAGTTAGTCAGGCAACTAAGCCAAAACGATAAAGTGTGTTTCGATAAACAAGTAGCAGATTCAGAATATCAGCATAGTGCGCGCAATGCGGCTATCGCTTATTTGATGAAGTCGTTTGGTAATTTTCAAGGCGATGTTGATACTGTGCTGCGCACCTATTTTCATTATTGCGCCTTGAAGATGAATTGTGCTGACTTGTCTAAGGCCATGTTGTATTTGGCTAATCGCGGTAAAAGTATCACAGGGTCTGAGCTTATCTCTCAAGTGCAAACTCGACAACTTAACGCTCTGTTGGCAACCTCTGGCTTATACGATGGTGCGGGTGAGTTTGCTTATCGTGTTGGTATGCCAGGTAAAAGTGGCGTCGGTGGTGGTATTATTGCCGTGATCCCTGGAGAACTGTCGATTTGTGTATGGTCGCCAGAACTCGATAATAATGGCAACTCACTTGCGGGCACTGCGATGCTTGAGCATCTCAGTCAGCGTCTCGGTCGTTCTATTTTCTAGTCTTATCTCTCGTTTTTTATTAGCACTATCAGACTAAATGTTAGCGAATTTCGCTAATGACCTTTTAGTGCTAACTTTAAAAATCCAACATAATCATATTGTTATAAAGTTGGCGCATCTCCTGCTATAAGCTATTCAGTAGTTTAGGTTTATCGAATTATTCAGATTAAAGGACGAACAAAAATGAAATTAAATAAGTTATTAACTGGATTTGCATTATCTGGCGTGATTTTAGGAACATCTAGCGTACAGCTGGCGCAAGCACAAACAGAGCCAAAAATAGATGAACGCTGTGAAGTCGCCTTAAATTATGACGTTATGGTTGAGCCTAAAAAATTAGTCATGAGCGAGAAGGGCACAGAAAAGTATCGTATCGAAGTTGACAAGTTATTTGTGGAAGGTAAGCAAGTTAACTTAACCGACAAGCAGAAAAAATTGGTTACTCAATATGCCGATGAAGTTTCGACTCAAGTGCCAGAAGTGATTGAACTGGTGAATGAGGCAGTATCTCTTGCTTCCAAAGCGGTTGGTATGGCCTTAACACCTTTAATGGGTGATGCCGCTGGTGCAAAATTTGATGAAATGATGGCTGGCGTTCAAAAACGGGTTGATTCAGTGGCTTATAAGAATGGTGATAGCTTCTATTTAGGGGCGACTGAAGACTCGATGCAAAGTACATTTAACGATGAATTCGAGCAGGAAATGGAACAAATTGTCCAGAATTCAATTGGCGCAATTATGATGAACTTAGGTGGCCAAATCATGTCTGGTGGCGGTGAGAATTTTGAAGCCAAGATGGATACCTTCTCCAAAAAAATGGACAATTTAGGCCAAGATATTGAGCAACAAGTTGAGAGCCAATCTAAGGGATTAGAAGCTAAGGCTGACCGTTTGTGCGACCGATTTGAAAATTTGTTAGTGCTTGAAAATCAATTGCGCCAAGAAGTGCCAGAACTAGCACCTTATGTGTTGACACAAAACTCAACCAAGGAACTGCGTGAATAGTTCTTGTAAATAGTTCTTGCGAATCGCCCTTAGTTTTAACTGCAATAACTTCTATCTCCTTGTGCATGAGTCAAACTTGAATGCTACGCCCCTAGTCAATTTATCGACTAGGGGCTTTTTTATTGGCTACGGTTTAATCGTGGCGACAACCCTTATGGCTAAGTTGATGTGGCTTAATAGGCTAGGCTTGCAGCGATTTAGTTCGGAATGTTACAGTCTAGAGACGAATATTTGGTATACTCTTAAAATATAATTAAAAGCTGGCATATCAGTCAGATATAACCCCCTACTTTAGTGGACTTTTTCGGTCTAAATCTCTGCGTTATATCATTTTGATGCGAGATATCAATGCTATGGTTATTTTTAAGCGATGATTACGCTAACCATAGTTGTTCACCGAAAGTTAATATCATTGTCGTAAACAGCTTAAGGCGACTTCCATGTTAGAACTGTTAGAACCTATTGCGATTTTTACTCATGTGGCCAGAGCAGGTAGTTTTAGTGCCGCCGCAAGAAGGCTTGGGATCTCTAAGTCTAAGGTCAGTACACAAGTCGCCGATCTTGAACATAGACTTGGTGTTCAATTAATTCAACGTACCACCCGCAGCTTAAGTCTGACTGAAGCAGGGCATTTGCTGTATCTGCAAGGTGAAGAACTGCTGCGTGACGCTGAACAAGCGATAGCCAGCGTGCATAACTTAAATGATGCGACCCGCGGCGTGCTCAAGGTGGGTATTTCCCAATCCTTTGGGGTGATGCATATCATTCCTGCGTTGCCATCTTTTATGGCAAAACACCCTGAGCTTGAGCTACAAGTGAGCTTACTGGACCATAAAGTGGATGTCGTGAGCGAAGGCTTAGACTTACTGTTAACTATGTCTGAGCAATTACCGCTTGGCATGGTTGCTAGACCTCTGATGAAGTGCCAATTCCTGTTAGTTGCTTCGCCTGGCTATATTGCTCAACATGGCGAGCCAACTCGACCTGAGCAGCTAGTTGACCACAACTGTTTGGTCTATCAAGGTGAGTGGCACGAGCACAGCATGTGGCAATTTAAGAAGGGTGATGACTACTGTGAAATTGGCGTATCGGGTAATTTCAGGGTGGATAATGCGCCTGCATTAAAATCTGCTGCAATCAGTGGTCTTGGAGTTGTGTATCTTGCGAGTTATCTGATGGAAGATGAAATTGCTAAAGGGACATTAGTGCCTTTACTGAAGGATTGGCAATTGACCCACCATCTGCCATTGCAGGCGGTTTATCCCCGTCGTAAGCACTTAGCACCTAAGGTTAGTTCTTTTATCGAATTCATCAAAGATCACATAGGAACGCCACCGTATTGGGATGCTCCCTATGTCGAATTATTCAGTAAACGTCAGTAAAATAGGAAACATTGTTCTCAAAAGCAGTCTTATGTGGTTTTAAATTGGGCAGGTACTTTTCTGGTCATTTAAAATCAATGCTTTAGGTTGAGTTAATGAGTACATTTGTTGATGGTTTTTTAGGGGTTACTAAAGCACTTTTTTATAACATCCTTGAACTCTGTTCTTAATTGAATACAATGGTAACAGTTGATTCGGAATGATCTGAGTCCTATACGTTTATTGGAAATGACCCCTTTCAATTTTTGTATACAGGTCGGCGTTAATGCAGTTTTGGATCACAGCCAACAGAAGTTTGAGAACTAAAACAATGTTGGCTCTTTAAACCATCATCCTAGTTTTTGGTTTACCTCAGCCTTATCGCTGAGGTAATTTTTTATTGATGGTTTGTAGCCTTGAGCACAAGTTTTGTCTCCCTGTACCCTAAAGTCGCAACTGTGTGTTAAATGATGTGAAGGCGAGTGCTAAAGCATATATTAATGCAACAAATATAGTGACCCACAGTGAGAAGGGTTCTGTTATCTAACGGGATAATGGTACCAATAAAAAAGCCACTTTCGAGTGGCTTTTTTATTGGGCGCAGCTTAAGACTTTCACTTATGTCGCTTTAGTCGTGAAGCAAGTTAACAGTGCTTCACGGCTAAGCATTAAGGCATTAGGCCTGCTTCTTACTGGCTATCCAGAGATCGACTTGTTGCTCTAACACATCCAGTGGTAATGCGCCGTTAGCAAGTACTAGCGTATGGAAGTCGCGGATATCAAATTGACTGCCAAGCTGTTGCTCTGCTTTATGTCTTATCTCTAGTAGTTTAATCATACCTACTTTATAAGCTGTCGCTTGCGATGGCATAACGATATGGCGTTCAACCATTTTCACCGCATCTGATTTAGCATTTGGCGTATTGTCCACGTAATAGGTTATGCCTTGCTCGCGGGTCCATTTTTTTGTGTGGATGCCAGTATCAACGACTAAGCGACAGGCACGCCACAACTCCATTGCTAGGCGACCAAAGTCAGAGTAAGGATCGGCGTAGAGTCCCATTTCTTTTGGGAAAGATTCGCTATATAAACCCCAGCCTTCAATATACGCGGTATAGCCACCAAACTTACGGAACTTAGGAATATTTTGCAGTTCTTGGGAAATGGCGATCTGCATATGGTGACCTGGAATACCTTCGTGGTAGGCCAGCGCCTCCATTTGGTATTTTGGCATGGCTTTCATGTCATATAGGTTTGCATAGTAGCTACCTGGACGAGAACCATCCGGTGCTGGTTGTTCATAGAAGGCTTTACCAGCAGATTTTTCTCTAAAGGCTTCAACCTGCTTCACTACCATGGCGGCCTTAGGTTTTACTTTGAACACTTCATCCAAGCGCGACTTCATATTGTCGATGAACTTAGTCGCCTCAGCTAAATAGGCGGCTTTGCCTTCGGCGGTATTGGGGTAGTAGAACTGGGGATCATCACGCATAAAGCTAAAGAATTGCTGCAAATCGCCTTTAAAATTGACCTTCTTCATGATGGCACGCATTTCATTGTGAATACGTTCCACCTCAGAAAGTCCTAAGTCATGGATTTGATCGGCGCTCATGTTTGTCGTGGTCGTTCGTGCCAAGGCATTATTGTAATAGGCGGGGCCGTTAGGGAGTTTCCACGCACCATCGCGGTCATCAGCTTTGGCTGCTAAGGTTTTTATGTAACTGATGAGCTTGTTATAGGCGGGTTCAACTTGAGTAATGAGTGCTTGCTCAGCCTGTTTAAGCAGTGCTTGCTTCTCTGTCTCTTGAATCGCTAATGGGTTCACTTTACGGCGAAAATCTGCGAGTAGCGCGCTGTCGTCGCCCTTATCAAAAGGCGCACCTTTGATGATGTTTTGGCTGTCTGAAATCACATAAGCGAATACGAACTTAGGCGCGATAATGCCTTTATCTGCGCGAATGGCTAATACTGTCTGTAATTGACTTAAGCGTTTGGGAACGCCATTCAAGCGACTGATATAGGCCTTGGCATCGCTGACATCTGTGATTTGATGTTGGTTAATTAAGAAGGAGGCGATCATAGAGTGGCCACCATACATCTGATTCACAGGGTAATTATGATAGCGCCATTGGTCATCTTCGATGTCATTTTGCAGATTTTGCTTCAGTAACGTGAGGCTAAGATGAGTTTGTGGATCGAGTTTGGTCGCATCAATCTGATTGACCCGCTCCAGTTGTTTTTTTGTGCGATCTAGGGTTTTATCATCGGCGGCATCACCTAGTTCATCCCATTTATCATAGTCTTGCTTGATCCCCATATAGGTCTGCGAAATGGGACTCGCCATAATGTTTTCCATGAAGATGGTTTCGAACAGGGCATTGGCTTTTTCTGATTCGGTTTGCGCTACTGCATTCACAGGTTCGCTTGCACTGTGTAAGGCTGGCGCAGTTGATGCTGCATACGCGGGAATGGTCAGCAGAGCTGAAAGGGTCAGTGCGACTAAGCTGATTTTAGTTTTTATTGGCATGATCAGGCTTCCTAGATTGATTTGCATCAATACTAAAGAAGCGGAACAAGAATGTATGGATATTAGTGTTAGAAAATGTGTTAGCAGTAATAGTATTAAACTGCACTATTGAAAGCTAACACATTATTTATAGAGCTATTTTAACGGCAGGCTTAGCAGAATTGTGTCAGTAAATCATTAACAAACATATGACCTTTACTGGTTAATTGCCAATGTTCAGCGGATTCTGTGAGTAAACCGCGTTGTTTGGCTTTTTCCATTCCTTCGGTCAATGTGTCTCTGTGTTGTCCTGTGCGCAGTTCAAATTCTTGCTTAGGAATAGGTGTCATCAGACGCAGGCGATTCATTAAATATTCGAGCGCGCGGTCTTCCTCTGCAACTTCAATCGATTCGAAGGTGTAGTTGTGTGCACTCAGATATCCCTTGGGATGTTTAATTTTTACCGTGCGTATGATGCGGTTTTCTTCTGGCAACGTCACTTTGCCGTGGGCGCCACAGCCTATGCCTAGATAATCACCAAACTGCCAGTAGTTGAGATTGTGCCTACATTGGTAACCAGGTTTTGCGTAGGCAGATATTTCGTATTGCTCATACCCTAATGCGGCCAGCTTTTGTTGACCTTGCTCATAGATATGCCAGAGCGCTTCGTCATCGGGCAGCTGCGGCGGTTTTGAGTGGAATAGGGTGTTGGGCTCAATTGTTAACTGATACCAAGATAGGTGTGGCGGGTTAAGCGCCGCTGCCGTGTCGATATCGGCCATAGCTTCAGCAAAACTTTGGTTGGGTAATCCATGCATTAAATCGAGGTTAAAACTCAAGTATCCCGCTTGGCTGGCTTTTTGAGCGGCGACTTGTGCCTCGTTTTGATCGTGAATACGTCCGAGTAAGTTGAGTTTATCCTTAGAAAAGCTCTGCACCCCGATAGATAAACGAGTGACGCCCGCTGCACGATAGGCACTAAAGTCATCGTGCTCTAAAGTACCAGGATTGGCTTCCATAGTGATTTCGATATTGTCACTAAAGGGAATTAGCGCATTGGCACCATCGAGTATGCGTTTGATTTGTTTAGCATCGAATAATGATGGCGTGCCGCCACCGATAAAGATGGTATGGATCTGCCGCCCTTGGACGAGATGTAAATCTTGGCGTAAGTCTTCCAATAGCGCATCAACATAAGCCTCTTGTGGCAGTTCGCCATTTTGGCCATGGGAATTAAAGTCACAATAGGGACACTTTTGTACGCACCAGGGAATATGGATATACAGACTGAGTGGTGGCAGTTCGAGCTTCATCGTAGTAGTCACGGCAGTTGACGACATTATTGTGCATTCCCGCCAGTTAATACGCCTTGGGCTTGCATGGCAGCGATGAGTTGCACTAGAGCTTTACCACGATGACTTAAGGCATTTTTCTCGTTGCTGCTCAGCTCTGCCGCGCTACATTGATAATTTTCAGGGATAAAAATCGGATCGTAACCATGGCCATTAGCGCCGCGTTGGCTAAAGTCGATTTGGCCTTCCCATGAGGCTTGGCAAATAATCGGGGTAGGGTCTTTCGCATGGCGCATATATACCAGTACGCATTGGAATCTTGCCCCGCGAGGTGCTGGCTGGTCTTTTAACGTCTCAAGTAGTTTCAATACGTTGTCTTGATCTTTGGCATTTTCGCCTGCGTAACGTGCTGAATAAATGCCTGGAGCGCCTTGGAGTAAATCCACTTCTAAACCCGAATCATCGGCAATGGCCGCAAGTCCGGTGATTTCGGCGGCATGCCTTGCTTTGATAATGGCATTCTCTACAAAAGTGGTACCCGTTTCTGCTACTTCGCTGACATTAAACTGGCTCTGCGGCAGTACAGTGACACCGTAGCTTGCGAGCATTTGATCGAATTCAGCGAGTTTGCCTTTATTACCGCTGGCGAGGACGATTTGTTGCATGGAATACCTATCATAAATGGGGCGACGTGCGTTGGCACTATGATACCCAAGCTCAATAGTAAAGGACAGGGAAAGGGGTTGGCGCTACAGGAAAGCAACGCCAACAAAGGTATAAAATAGGTTTATTCAACGTAGAATTTTTGCTTGAACTGTAAGTTCGTGTTCAGTTGATTGCCATATTTAATTGCGATATTGAAGTTGATTTCCTGATCATCGCGGTAGGGTACTTCGGCAATGTAATAAATCGCATCACCTTCGCGGATCTCTTTAAACGTTAGATTGATTCGCGCATCTAACAAATTATTAGCAACTCCAGTAATTTCAACGGGTACTGCGGGCTTATTTGCTTCGCTAATATCTAATACGGCAATATTGATGATGCCAGTGTAGCTACTGCGCTTAATGCCATAGGATTTGGCTATGCTAGGCGTTAAAAATGTACTGCCAAGTGCCATGTAATGAATATCAAAATTGCCGACAGTTTCTTTTTGCTCGGCATTTGCAACACCGCAAAGGCTGGCCGTGAGGGCTAATACAGCGAGAAGATTACGGAACATGATGGGATACCTCATATTAGGGAATGTTGGATTATAGGGCCGCCGTGACTATTTTTTCCAATAAATTAATAGCATTCAAAGGATTAATTCGTTTTCAGTTGTACGATTCTTTAACTGAGTGATCTTTCAACTGAATTACCTTTCACTATCTTGCCCCATCAGTTCAGTAATGACACTTGGGATGATCTTAGGGTCAATAATGCGGATTTGTTTATGTCGGCCAAGTTCACCTTTCATTATATGAATGTCGCTCTTTGGCACTTTAAAAGCTTTTGCTAAGTACTTGCTTAAATGGGCATTCGCTTTGCCATCAATAGGCGGCGCAGTGATGGCTACTTTTAGCTCATCACCGTGCAATCCTACAATTTGATCTCGGCTAGCCTTAGGCTGAATGTAGAGATTAAGCAGCAAGTCACCTTGCTGCAAAGTCACTGCACTCATTAGATCACAGCCCAATAAGGGATATATTGAGCAAGTAACATATTGAGGAAATTCATACCAATAATGACCAGCATTACGGATAAATCTAAACCACCAATTGGCGGTATGATACGACGTATTGGTGCTAATACGGGTTCAGTTAACTGACCCATAATCATTACAATTGGATTATAGCCTTGGTTAAACCAGCTTAAGATTGCGCGTATTAATAGCATCCAAAATAGAAGTACCCCTGCTTTTTTGACCACAGATACAACGGCAAACAGCAAAAATAACAGTATGTCTATGCCACCGCCCGCAATGAGGCTAATTAGTAGCAGCTTGGCTATCACAACCAATAATGCGAGGACGAAAGATGCGGTATCAAATCGCCCTAAGGAAGGCAAAATACGGCGCATTGGTGCGATGAGCGGGTGAGTTGCTTTAACAATAAATTGGCTAAAAGGATTGTAAAAATCTGCCCTTGCCAGTTGTAACCAAATCCGCAAAATCACCACCATCAAATAGAGATCGAATAGAGTGGTGATTAAAAAGGTAAATGCATTCATCGAGATTTCTACCTATTAAAGTTCGATATAAAAACGTGTTAGTGGATCAAAATGTTTTAGCCATTTCTTCAGCACGATTAATACAGTTTTCCATGGCTTTTTTTACTAAGCCGCGCATATCCGCAGCTTCAAATGTCGCCAGCGCCTGTGCGGTGGTGCCGCCCTTTGAAGTAACATTCTCTCTTAAATTACCTAAGGTCAGTTGTGGGTTTTGCTTTGCCATCATAGCAGCGCCAAGCGCAGCTTGCTGCACTAAACTTCTGGCTTTTATTTCATCCATTCCCATTTCTTTGCCTGCATCTATCATAGACTCCATTAGCAAAAAGAAATAAGCCGGTGAACTGCCCGATAGTGCAATCACTTGATCTAAATCTGACTCTTCATTTACCCACACAATTTCGCCGCCGCTTGACATCAAACGATCGCAAATGGCTTTCTGCTCGGTAGTAATGCTTTGAGGCGCATAGAGGCCAGTCATACCCACACTAATTTGCATCGGCGTATTTGGCATAGCGCGGATAAGCTTGATGTCTTGTGCCAGATAGTCGGTATATCGCTTTGCCTTAATGCCCGCTGCGATAGTGATGACTAACTTATTCGACAGCTCGACTGTCTGTAATGCTTCACAAACTTGTTGCATCAATTGTGGTTTTACCGAAAGTACTATGACATCGGCAGCTTGCGCCGCGGCTAAATTATCTTGAGAAACCAAAATCCCAAAATCGGCTTTTAGTGCATCGAGTTTACCTTGGCTGGGATTAGTCGCTTGGATGAGTTGAGCTGGATAGCCGCTATTGACTAAGCCACTGATGATGCTGCGCGTCATATTGCCGGCACCGATAAAGCAGATTTTCTGTTGATCCATTTGATTCTCTTCAGTGTATTAACCGTTAACTTGTAACATCTTCACCTTAAATTAAGATGATAAAACGGTTAGTCATTTGAATGACTGAGCCTAATTATCGACTCTCGCTAATTGCTCTTAAATCGTTAATGTTCGGTGTTCTTGAATACAGTATTTGGGCATAAAGTGCTAAAAACAAGGTTAAACTGACCTCTAACTAAATGCCAGGGCAAGATCACGAACATTTAACGCGCACTTTAACATAACTGATTGACCGCGATCTTCCGTTGTGATCAGATACTGGCTTTTACGCGGAGCCAGTTTATGAACATCGATATTTTTGCAGAGCACTTTTCAGAATTAGAAGACCCAAGGCAAGCATCTAAGGTCGTTTATCCCTTGTTTGACGTGGTGTTTTTAACGCTGTGTGCAGTTATCGCAGGCTGTGAGGGCTGGGAAGATAT
>NZ_JAKKRK010000027.1:0-68573 GCF_025654545.1 Shewanella sp. SM20
AAAAAGTATGATGATGGTCATCACTTCGCTCATCGTCATACGGCCAGGGCGTTGACGCTTGCGTGTACCATCGGTTAACAGCGTTTTTTCCCATTCTGGAATGAAAACAGCGCAAAAATCATCGACATCGCAAAACACTTCCACTAATTTATGCATAGGCCCTCCGGTGTGATGGGGTTTCTCTTGGTCGAAAGATCCGATCACTTGGAGGGCTATTAGTTCAACATTTCTTATCCCGAGTTCAGGTTAGCTAAGATCAATGCTGGCTGATTAACTGATTTCACCAAGCCTGCGATAGCCGCTTGCTCAATACAAGCTGCCAAACACTAGACTTAAATCCCGTATTGCTCGCGGTACTGGCTCACGGCGGCAAGTTGCACTTCCATCCCTGGTTTTTCAGACAAATAACTGATTAGGTCGGCGAGTTTAATAATTGCTACTATTCCGCAGCCAAAATCACGCTCAACTTCTTGGATGGCCGATAACTCACCCTTGCCTTTCTCTTGCCTGTCTAAAGCAATCAACACACCCGCTAATTGTGCCTTATGGGCTTCGATGATTTCCATCGACTCACGAATCGCAGTACCCGCAGTGATCACGTCATCGACGAGCATCACGCGGCCTTTCAGCTCGCTACCGACTAAGCTGCCACCTTCACCGTGATCTTTTTTCTCTTTGCGATTAAAGCAGTAAGGAATGTCAATATCGTGATGCTCACACAGGGCAACGGCCGTAGTCGTAGCAATCGGAATACCTTTGTAAGCAGGGCCAAACAGCAAGTCGTAATCAATGCCAGAGTCCACTAACGCAGCGGCATAAAAACGGCCCAGACGCGCTAAATCACGGCCAGTATTGAACAAACCCGCATTGAAGAAATAAGGACTGATACGGCCCGATTTAAGGGTAAATTCGCCAAATCGCAACACCTGACGTTCTAGGGCAAATTCAATAAACTCACGTTGATAAGCTTTCACAATATCTCCTTACGACTTTGTATTTTATTGGTTTTTATTAGGTAATGTTTTATTGGGTAACATTTAATTCGGTACAGGGCTTGTCTAACACTAGCATCTTGCTGCAAATAAAAAGTTGCAGTTAATAAAAAGCCCCGCACTCTATAACATGACGGGGCTTTTTCATCACCACAATATTAGTTCAGTGCGGCTTTCTGCACATCGACGATTTCACGAATGCTGTTCTTCGCCAATGCCAACAGTTCGAGTAATTCTTCGTGGCTGAATGGCTCGCCTTCGGCGGTGCCTTGAATTTCGATGATCTTACCCGTTTCTGTCATCACGACGTTCATGTCAGTTTCAGCGGCGCTGTCTTCGATATATTCTAGATCGCTTATCGCTTCACCCTTGTAAATACCTACGCTGACAGCAGCGATAAGGAATTTCAGCGGGTTAGATTTAATGATGCCTTTACCACGCGCCCAGTTCAACGCATCCACTAAGGCCACACAGGCGCCAGTGATAGAGGCAGTGCGTGTGCCACCGTCAGCTTGGATCACATCACAGTCGATCACGATAGTGTTTTCGCCTAGGGCTTTCATATCCACACAGGCGCGTAGGGCACGACCGATAAGACGTTGAATTTCTTGCGTACGGCCAGATTGCTTACCGCGAGCGGCTTCACGATCCATACGGCTATGGGTCGAACGTGGCAACATGCCGTATTCCGCCGTCACCCAGCCTTGACCCTGACCTTTAAGGAAACGTGGCACACCTTCAGTAAAACTGGCGGTACAAAGCACTTTGGTTTCGCCAAATTCCACTAACACAGAACCTTCGGCATGGGCCGTAAACTGGCGAGTGATAGTGATGGGACGAGTTTGTGCTGGCGTTCTGTTACTTGGACGCATGCGAGATTCCTGTATTCTGAGTCATTGACCGATTTTGGCTGCATATTATAAGGGCTTGAGCCTTAGGATGCCATGCTTAGGGTGATTCTCTGGCAAACTCATCACACTCAAACACCTAATCCCGGTCGCTATTGGCGGTATGCCTTTAATCCTAAAGCCATTGACTCTATAATCGCCTCTCATTATGACGATTACACCATTAGGACAACCCATGATCCAAAGCATGACAGCCTACGCTCGCATCGAGCACAAAGCACAATGGGGCACTGCCTCCTGGGAAATTCGCTCAGTCAATCAACGTTATCTCGAAACTTACCTACGTTTACCCGAGCAATTCCGCAGCTTCGAACCCGTACTGCGCGACCGCCTTCGTAAACGTTTAAGCCGCGGCAAAGTGGAAGTCAATTTGCGTTACGAATTGGCAGATAACAGCAATAACGAGCTACAGTTGAATCAAGCGCTAGCAAAACAGCTATTAGGCGCCGCCACTTGGCTCAAGCAAGAAGCGGGACAAGGCGATGTCAATCTGACCGACATCCTGCGCTGGCCGGGCGTGCTAGCGAGCGGTGAACAAGATATGGATGCCATCGGCGCCGATCTGATGACAGCCTTCGACTCAGCCATAGATCAATTCATCGAAGCCCGTGGCCGTGAAGGCGAAGCCATCAAAGACATGCTGTTAAGCCGCTTAGACGGAGTCAGCGAGCAAATCGCGGTCGTACGCGAGCACATGCCAACGGTGATGCTGTATCAACGCGAAAAGCTCACCAACCGCCTTGCAGAAATCAAAGGTGAACTCGACCCAGCCCGCATCGAGCAAGAAATGGTGCTTCTGGCTCAGAAACAAGATGTCGCCGAAGAAATGGACAGACTCGAAGCCCATGTGGCCGAAGCTCGCCGCATCCTCAAAAAAGGCGGCAGCGAAGGTCGCCGTTTAGATTTTATGATGCAAGAATTCAACCGCGAATCGAACACACTCGCCTCTAAATCCATCAGCACTGAAATCACCTCAGCCGCAGTTGAACTTAAAGTGCTCATCGAGCAAATGCGCGAGCAGATCCAAAACGTTGAGTAATGATAGTTAACGCGTTTTAGATACCAAAAAGCCCTTAATTTAAGGGCTTTTTGTATTTTATGGCACTGAGAAAAAACCTGTTAAAAGTGCTTTTGAAATGCTCAAAATCGGACGCTATGCAGTGCATTAATACACAAGGATTTGTAATGGAACTAAATACCATACCTACGATTGAATCGCTTTTAGAGCAAAATGCCATCCACTTTATCGGCAATCCTGAATGGACTTACCGTTTTATTGGTTTAGTCATCCCTAACAATGTCGAGTCACTTTTTTGCTATGGTTGACCGCATGTCCCGAGATTCAAACCTTTTGGCTTATTGGACTCTGTAGATCTATGTGCGAATACGCCACTCATCGAGTTGGTGACTGAAAAAACGATTTTTAACACCTGAAGAGCTCAAACAGTATCAATCAGTGAAGAAAATCCATACATTGCAAAAAATGAAGAATATTGGCCACATGTTTAATAGCGATACATGCCATACCTGTGCATCCAACTTATATGGTGTCGTGTATTAATTTAACACCTAGTCCAAGCCACTGTGTTTGCCTCAACAAGATGAAAATGGGTACAGAAAATTAGCATAATTAAGTTGTGGCTGATGTCGATTCAATCGACATGTATTGCAAACATGTTTACAAAGCAGCAATTAATCGACACATACAACTGATTTAAAACTAGAGTAAAAATTGAAACAGCTTGACTCAATACGATTAATGTCACCTAACCATTACCGTTTCTAAGCTATGCGCTTAATTCTGTCAGTTAAACCGTTCAATATTGAATCCTGTATGTGTGGTGGAAAATCATCTGGCAGCTGCGCTTTAACCTTAACAACCACAGCCTCTACCTTGTCAGCAATGTCGCGCATCATCTCCATCATAATCCCAGTATCAAAGCCCACAGCTTTAGCAGTTTGGATAAAGTGCCGTGGAAAAATTTGATTGATTTGATACTTCTTACCCTTAGCCGCCTTGAGGCCCATAGCGAGCTTGGCATCACGAATATTTAAGCCTTTACCACCAATAACAGGGTACATGGATAAAATATCGTAAAAAGGCGTTAGTCGATATCCGCCATCGACCTCAATGAAGAGTGAGAAGTTTTTAGCATGACCATCGGTTGCGGCTAAAAGCCAAAACAAAACCTGAGACTTGATGAAGTTATATCTGTCGCGCTCCGAGTTCATCGAACCCAATAGATAAGGCATAATTTGTTCAATACCCGGGCCACCATGGCTCTCATATTTCTTCGCTGGTGGAATATTTAATGTCTGACAAAAGTCCTCTTGGGGCAGCCGCATAATCCATGTGCCATCTGAAGAGAGCCTGCGATCGAATCGCTCCACAGCAAGCGCTTTAATATCACCCACTTTGATTATTGAGCACCGGGGTGCATCTAAGCCAAACTCTCTGACTATCATCATGCACAGGTATTCATTCTCGACGCTGTCAGACATATCTATACTGTGAGAGTGGCTGTTTATTTCACCTATAGGTAGCTTAATGATATGGGTAGTGGGTGTCGATTTGATAGGTAATCGCCACTCTCCATTGAGTTTAAGTAATGCCGTCTTTTCTTGGGCACCGGCAATAGAAATCCTAAAGTCATCGTCATCGGCTAGCATGCCTAAGGGGATATTGGACTGATAACCCTTGAGTACATTTTCCAACTGCTTATCGGATAGCGGTTTAGACTCAATCTTTTTGGTATCAAAGGGGGGCTGACCATGGGGGACAAGCTGTAATGCACCCACACTGTCTTGACCAATTTTAGCGAGTAAGTCAAACGCTTGTGTCGAATCAGCATTATGACGAGCAACGACCCTGTTTCTCACTTCGAGATTATCAGGTAGCAAATTATCGAAGAAGTTATAAACTTCATCACCTTTATAGGCTTGCTTGCGTAGCGGCATAGACAAAGAAATTGGGCGACTACCGGGTATCGCTAGCCACTGCTGGGCATACGCAAACTGATGAGAGCCTGTGGATGATTTGGTCAATTCACCCACAAGGTAGCCATTCATATAAACATCAAGCACTGCCATTACCACTCCTCCTTCCATTCTTGCTCAGGCACGGTGGCGTTATCATGGCGGCGCTCATCCACCAGCTGTGGATTCCGAACCTTTATATCTAGCTCTAGGTTTAATGCAGAAAGGATCTTAAACAGCGTTTCTAATTTGGTCGAATCCGGGTTCAACTCAAAGCTTGAAACGGTATCCTGGCGAATACCTACCTTGCTAGCCACCTTGCTTTGCGAGAGCTGTGCGTTCAGTCGCGCATCTTTTAGATACGTACTCAACTGTTTTGCGTTGGTCACCTTCATGATAGCTTTACCTTTAAACTGTTCTTAACTCTTACTGTACACGCTAAAGCAGGTAAATCAAGGTTTACACGCTTAAGCCGTTAAAAAACACATTCACACGCTATAGGCGTTAAATATAGTTCAACCCGCTATGGCGGGTAGCCTGACCATAAAAGACAAAAGAAATGGGGGAGTCATTGCCAAGGAGTGCTGAATTTAATTGAAATGCAGAACCGACACAACTAACCACTTCACACTTAACAAAGTGGGACTAAAGTGGTGACTAATATCACTTAAAAATAAAGAAATTAAATTCAACACATTGATTTATATAGCAACAATAAGAAACCAACATTCAGTTCCAAAACGTTGAGTAATGATAGTTAACGCGTTTTAGATACCAAAAAGCCCTTAATGTAAGGGCTGTTTGTATTTTATGGCACTGAGGAAATATCAGTTAAAGCACTCACTCTTAGCCAAAAATATCGAGTGCGAAGTGCTGAGCTAGGCTCAGTGAACAATTATTTACGGTAACAGGATTTTTTGCAGCTCTTGGTGCGAGCTCACTTGATAGTGTGGGGCGATACCGGCGGGTACATCGTGGCCGTGGACGTTATACCAACAAGTATGAATACCTGCGTTGATACCGCCTTGGATATCTGAATGCGGGTTATCACCGACCATGAGCACAGCATCGCGCTCAGGATGACCCATGAGTTCGAAGGCATGTTCGAAGATGCCCACATCAGGTTTGGCTATGCCGACTTTTTCTGAAATCACTAAAATATCAAAATGATGCTGTAAGCCTGTACGCTCTAATCGCACGGTTTGTAGCTCAGTGAAACCGTTAGTGATGATGCCTAATTTTGCCTTACCTTGGAGCGCGGCTAATAACTCGCGGGCACCGGGTAGCGGCGAACAAATTTCGGCCATTGCCGATAAAAAGGCACTATTAAGCGTCATCGCCGTGACAGATAATTTGGCTGCCCAAGGCTCGAAACGTATGGTCTGCAACTCAGCAGCAGTTATCTTGCCATCTTGATAATCGACCCAAAGTGGTTTGTTAACTAACTGATACTCATCAAAATCGGCTTGGGTAAAATCGACCCCAAACTCACTAAACATCAATTTAAGCCCTTTTAAGGCATCGAAATAAAATAGGGTTTCATCGGCATCGAACAAAATCCATTGGTAAGGCAAGGACATAGGAACTCTCTTTCTGACAAAATAGCTAAGACCCATCCTATGCCGTTCAGTGGCATAGAGAATGGTACATCGGCGATTGCGGCAACACTGTGGCTAACTACCTAGCAGTAATCAAGATAAGCGATAAACATGAGCGATGAGAGTGAAAATAACTAGGCTTCACAGTCGACACCCGCAATCAGCAAGTGCATTAGTCTACCTTGCATCAAGGGCGATGATAACCACGATAATAAAAACTGACTGTTGAGGTATCATCAACAATAATGGCAGGGGAACGCGATAATCTAAGGACACCATGGAGCACTTTTCAGCACTACCTATCTTTGTCACTGTAGTGGAATGCGGTAGCTTTTCGCTGGCCAGTCAAAAGCTTGGACTAAGTAAATCGGCTGTGAGTAAACGCATTACCCTATTAGAACAAAGTCTGGGTATTCAACTTTTGCACCGTACCACTCGCAGCTTAAGTCTTACCGAAGCGGGCGCCCGCTATTTTGACTATGTTCGTCCTGCCGTTAAACTCGCAGAGGAAGGGTTAGACGCCATTTCTGAGCTACAACAAGCGCCTCAGGGCAATTTACGCATCGCCGTCCCTATGGTATTTGGTCGCTTGCATATCGCCCCTTTGATCCCCGAGTTTCTGCGCCTTTACCCGAAAATACAGCTGCAAATGCAGATGGATGATAAGACAACCGATTTAATTGCTGGCGGATTTGATCTGGCGATTCGTATCGGTGATCTACCAGATTCAAGCCTTATTGCCCGTAAAATCACCCCTTGTTTAAGTGTCATATGCGCCTCACCCGAGTATCTTGCTCGCCACGCTGCGCCACAAACGCCGCAGCAACTCAGCCAACATAACTGTTTGTTCTACTCATATTTTCGTGATGGTGTTGAATGGACCTTCTTAAGCCCGCAGGGCACTACGCGCATCCAGCCAAACGGTAACTACCAAGTCAACAATAGTGATGCTATCCACCAAGCCACACTCGATGGTCTAGGCATAGCCAACCTGCCCCGCTTCATGGTCGACGCCGACTTACAAGCAGGCCGCCTACAAGCTTTGCTCACAGACCATCCCCTCCCCGAACATGGCATCTACGCGGTTTATCCGCAGCGGAAATATTTGCCGACTAAGGTGAGTGTATTGATCGAGTTTTTGATGGAGAAGTTGGCAGAAAGACTGGGGAAGTAGTACTTAGCCCACAGCCAGTTTAGCCGCGTCATGCCACATTACATCAGGGATTGGTTGTTCTAATCGCCATGTGACATTCATGGGTTGTGAACCGTTATGGCTGACATAATGCACTTTTCCAAAATTCACGAATCCCATAGTGCGGCCATTTTCATTTTTTGATTGCTCTCGAACAAACAACAGCACAGTTTTCCCCAGCTTTTGTTGCTCAATATAACTAAGACCCCTACCTCGTTCTGGCCGTGCGCTATTTTGCGATTGCCAGTGGAATAGATGCTCGCTAATGGCATAGTCGTGATACATGGTTGTCGGTGAAAACTGCTTCTCTGATTTATTTAACGTCACAAATAAACACTCGAGGTTTTGCTCATTAATCGCAAGCACACCTTCCCTTGAGGGCGATTTAGCCACAAATGTACTTGCACCAATTGCCGCTAAAATTTGCTCACGAGTATAACGAGAATGCACTTTCAATGCGCTGGGCTGCGCTAATTCCAAATCCATTTCTTGATGGTGTATCCGGTTAATCAGTATCGCCAATACTGCCAATAACTCTTCCTGCAACGGCTTATTACGTAGCATCAGCAAGCTAGCCGCTAAACTGTTAACGTTTAGAGCTGTACCTGACTTATCCCAAAAGTTGTAATGACACATCAAAGCAAACTGATTTTGAATAGGATCCAACCCATTAAAGACAAAATCATTTTGGCATAACTGTTTGATAAAGATTAAATAGGATAATGAAGTACAGCCGAGCAAGTGAAAGTTAATCGCGCGATAATAGGCTTTGGCTAAATCGGACTGCGCAGTAGGTTCAGCAATTTGATTACCCTGAACAGCCTCGACTAATAAGGTCCATCCACATTGGCCATTAATCCTGATGCGATAAATGTCTTCCAAGGTTACTTGCGGATTAAGACGTAAGAAGTTGCCTAGCGTGAGCGGCAAGTCAGTTTGATATTTAAAGTTTGCCATTAGACTGGTTAATCGATTGGCATTGAGCGTTGCGCGGCTAATATTGCGCAAAATCATCGACTGCGCTTTTTCCTCAAGCTCAATTCGACACCCTAGCGGTAGATGCGGAAAGTCATTCAGAATTTCATCTTTTATCGACTGATTGGTTTTACCGACTAACGCTCTAAATTTCTGTGAAAAATCATATTCATCGCGTGAATTTCCGACAAAATCTAATATTGTGCAGCACTGCTTATCATCGGTGAGACGCAAGCCACGGCCAAGTTGCTGCAGGAATATGGTCAAGCTTTCCGTTGGCCGTAAAAACAACAAGGTGTCCACTTCTGGAATGTCGACACCTTCGTTAAAAATATCCACCACACACAAAATGGATAATTTGCCACTGACCAAGCTCTGCCGCTTTTGTTGTCGTTCAGAGCTATTATCACTGGTCAGCACATCAGCGCTGATCCCCGCCAAATTGAACTTCTTCGCCATATACTCGGCGTGTTCCTTGGTTATACAAAAGGCTAACGCCTTAATATTGTCAATATCAGTTACGGTTTCAGCTAGGCTGCGAATAATGCGCGTCACGCGTTGTTCATTGTGAGTGTATAAATTGCTCAGCTCAGCGACGTCATAACGACCACGGCTCCAATTTAACTTGCGAAGATCTGTCGCATCATCGATCGCAAAATATTGAAATGGACATAAATGCCGTTGATTAATGGCTTCTGGTAAACGTATTTCAGCGGCAATGACACCGCAGAAGTCAGCCAAAATATCGACACCATCATGCCGTTCAGGGGTTGCCGTGAGCCCAAGTAAAATCGTCGGCTCAAAATGAGCTAATAGCCCACGGTAACTATTCGCAGCAACGTGATGGACTTCATCAATAACAATATAATCATAAAAATCAGCAGCTAATGGCAGGGTATCAAGTTGCAGATTCAAGCTTTGGATAGATGCGAATAAATGTTTGTAACTATTAGGTTTATGCTCTGCCACCCATAGCTCGCCAAATTGATTATTCTTTAACACACCGCGATAAGCACTGAGAGCTTGCTGTAAAATTTCTTGCCTGTGGGCAACAAATAGAAAATTGGCTTCTGGATGCAGCTTATAAAACCGCGCGAAATCGAATGCGGAAATAATAGTCTTACCCGTGCCTGTTGCCGCGACGATGAGATTTTTAAAACGGCCATGAACGCTTCGCTCTACTGCAAGCTGTTCGAGGATTTCTCGCTGATGCGCAAACGGCTTAATGTCAAAATGAAATGAGCTCGATTCAGTGCCACTGCTTTTCGCTTCTTTCAACGCATTGTTTAACTTTTCTTTACTACTCGCATCACCGCTAAAAAGCTCAAATTCGTTCGATTGCCAGTAAGTTTCAAATGTACTGAGTGATTTCTCAATGATGTGGGGAATTTCTTGGGTTGTGATCTTAAGGTTCCACTCAAGCCCGCTGGTCAATGCTGAATGCGATAAATTTGAAGAACCGATATAACCGGTATGAAAACCCGTATTTCGTAGAAATAAATAGGACTTTGCATGCAGCCTTTCACCCTTAGTGTTGTAACTTAATTTAACTTGGGTATTGGGTAAACTGGCTAGAAACTCGACGGCTTTAGCATCAGTCGCGCCCATATACGATGTAGTGATGATGCGTAACTCTTTACCACTGCGTGTAAACTCCTCAAGTTCATGCTTGAAGATGCGAATCCCCGCCCACTTGATAAATGACACCAGCCAATAGATTTTATCCGATGAGCGGATCTCACGCTTAAGCTCACTCTCAAGCGATAATCCCGCATTACTACCACAAAAAAGCTCACTCTGAGTGAGCCCCGTTAATGGAAATATGGCGGCCGTATATTTAGGTAAATCAGTTGCAATAGGATTTTGCTTGTTAAAGAGAGCAGTAAGTATCCTACCTTGGCTATCGATGAGATTTTCATCAATAAAATCATCATCGTTAATGTGCTCTTTGAGCCACATCACTAACCGATTAGCCAAACTGATTTGATTGATAACTTGGTTTTCATCTGCGGGAACTGAATTAATCACATATTCAATTACTTTAGTAAGAAAACGTGAAAGCCAAACACTTGCCTCAGCAACTTCTAGCTTCCTTTCTCCAATAAAAAATATGTCCTTATCTAAGCGCTGCTCAACGAGTTGAGTAATAAGCTTTTCGTAAATCCCGACCTGTTCCATAGCCAGATATGCCCCAAGACTAACAATCAAAGTTGTAGCGAATATATCACATAACAATTTGATTCAAATTGCGATTTGTGTGATGGCTTTATCCTTTGCGATAGTACGTTAATACAGCCTAGGCTTTAAACTAATCGATTACTTACGATAAAGGCCGTCATTACACACGGGAAAGATGTTCGGCAAGTGATCATTGAGCACCACCACAAAGGTAAACTTGCCTCTATTTTCCGCTCGGCAATAAGTATCTGGTACTTCGGCCGCCGGCGTCGGCTTTAACTAAAAACCGCTGTTCAACCATTTGCGCAAGATGACGAGTAGCAGTGGCGCGGCTCACCTTAGCGACCTTTTGATACTGGCTACTATTTATCCCTAACTCAAAATCGCCATCTAACATCCGATTGAGTACTTTGGCTTGCTCTTGACTCAATAAAGATTGGTCGACACTTTGCCAATACTGCGTTTTCGACAGCGTTCTGCCCACATCTGCCATCGCATTGAGTAAGCAATCATTGAGGGTTTCAAAAAACCAGACTAACCAAGGAGTAATATCGACATCGCCCCTTTGGGTAGACTCTAAAATGTCATAGTAAGCTTGGCGACGGGCAAGAATACTGACCGACATAGCGTAAAAACGAATCGAGCGTTTCTCCGCTTGCGCCAAAGCTAAATCAGTCAATAAACGCGTGATGCGCCCATTACCATCATCAAGCGGATGCAGAGTCACAAACCAAAGGTGAGTTATCGCCGCACGGATAAGCGGATCTAAAACCTGCGCTTGCCGTGAAGCATTAAACCAT
Organism: Shewanella sp. SM20; assembly: GCF_025654545.1. Classification (NCBI taxonomy): domain Bacteria; kingdom Pseudomonadati; phylum Pseudomonadota; class Gammaproteobacteria; order Alteromonadales; family Shewanellaceae; genus Shewanella; species Shewanella sp. SM20. The sequence continues at coordinate 11,620 of NZ_JAKKRK010000027.1, forward strand.
TCGATGAACTGCGAGAGTTCAGCATCCAATGCCGCTCTAGAGGGTGCCTCAAAATGTACCGTTGGTTTATCAATGCGGCCTGAGACAACTTGCATAGGCGTATCGCCACGTAGTGTTCCACCAATAACGGGGTTAAACAGTATATAACCCTGCGGAAATAACTGTTTATGCCAACCTAATATCCGCTCAAGGGTTAACTCTGTATCTAAATTTTTTAAGGCATCGAGCATAATGTCAGCCAAACCATCGGTTTGCGCTGTTGTCGGATACGGTTTATCTTCAGTCACGCCGAGTTTTTTAGCTAAGGATGAGCGCACCGAAGCCGCATTGAGCTTTTCACCTTCAATGGCACTGGAATGGATAATATTAGCGAGTAAAGTGTCGAGTGCAGCGTCTGAAGTTAATAAGCTATCGTCGTGACTTAGCAGTTGCTTGCCAAGCAACTGGCCCTGATTGAAATAGACCTGACGCAGCAAGGCATCAATGCTGCTGGTGTTCCAATGAAACTTAGGCCAATCGGCTTGCTGCCAAATCCACATATCTACCCCATGAGTCGAATAACAAGCCTATTCTACTCACATAATGAGGCGATTAACAAATATATTCGCCTCACATTATGAGTCGAATAGCACTAATAATCGCCTCATCAATACCAACATGGCTATCCAATGCAGGGAAATGAGCCTTGTTGGTAATCCGGGAGCTCGTTTCTAAGCCTTGCGGTCAGCCATTTTTATCGTACAGCGGCCATACAATACTGTGGCGCCTTTACTGTGGTGTATTGCCGCTACGCGTGACTTTTATGTATAGCCACCGACAAAGCCTTCGCGCTGAGATATAATACCGCCGCTGATTTGACACGCCAATGTGAAACGCCGAGGTGATAACTTACGGCTTTACCGCACCGCTGACACACATTCTGAGCCTAACCTATGCCTGATAACGCCAACAATTCACCAACCTCTACTCACGTACAATGTACTGCTAATGCACAGCGTATCGGCAATGTTCAACCTACTGGTAATTCACAGATTGCTACGCCAGATGCAATGCATCCAGTCCAGTCGAATGCGCTCAGTGACGAACAGATAAAGGTGAAAAAGCAGAAGGTCTTTATCATAGGTTTGCCACGCACGGGCACCACGAGTGTGAGTGTTGCGCTATTGGAGCAAGGGCTAAAAGTGGCGCACATGGCCTTTACTAAACAGGCATTTATGCTGGCCGATGCAGTGTCTGACACGCCTTGTTTCAGCGATTATCAGCAGTTGGATTTATTATTTCCCGAGGCTGTGTTTGTCTATCTCGACCGCGATATCAATACTTGGTTGCCTTCGATGCAGATGTTACTTGGTAAAATGTCGCCCCATTTGGATGAAAAAACAGGCCGCTTCCATCCAATATTAAAGCGCAGTTTTAGGCATACTTTCGCCATAGATAAAGTGGCGGAACCTGCCAGCAGTGAGCACTTAATTGCTTGTTATCAAAAGCATCAGCAAGAAGTGTTCGCTTACTTTAGTGGGCGGGAAGACTTTATTTCAATTGATGTTAGCCATGCAGGAAGCTTGAGTCAGTTACTGCAATTTTTGGGAATGGAAGCAAACGCGGAGAATAGCGATGTCGCATTAGGTTTAAGCGAGCCACTGAGTTTCCCTAAACTTAACGTGGGCCGCAACGTGGCAAGTTGGGGCGAATATAAACACCCCAACAAGGTCAACACCAATAGCGCAGGCCCACAAAGCCGTAAGTTTTTCGACTACACGCTTTAACATTGGATCAGTACACAGATACCAATGTACAGATATCCAAGCGCTGAATTAGAAATTAGCTTTAAGCACAGCCTCTTGGTCGAGCAAGCTTTGGTACAAGGTAAACTGGTTGGCGGCGCGGTCTAAATTATGGCCTTCGCGGTGGATGTGAAAATACACATCACCGTTAAGATAATCCGTTAAAAAACGCACACCTATCATCAAACAAATCACCCGAGCACCGAGCCACAGACTGCGCTTTTCGTCTTCCGTTAAAACGTCACCCAACTCGCTCAAGTAGCCACGGCAAATTGCGGCGAAGATGTCTTGGCGAACTTGGACTTTATCCAAGGCCGTAGAGTCCTCCTCCTCTGGCGAGCAGAAAGTGCGTACCATGTCGCCGAAGTCATACATAAGATGACCTTTCATACAGGTATCTAAATCGATAATCGCCATGCTGGACATGTCACGTTTATCAAAAAGCATGTTATTGATTTTAGTGTCGTTATGACAAATTCGTAGCGGCAGCTTTGGTGATATTTCTGCAAGTTCATCCAGCAAAGCCTGCTGAGATAACGCGTAATCGACCCAATGACGGCAGAGCGCTAAACGATGTTGACTATCGAGTTCAGCGGCCTGCTTTAGTAAGGCCATGCGTCCCGGTAAATGGTGAAATTGAGGGATCACATCTTCAAGCTCTGTCGCATCAAAATCACTCAAGGCAGAGGCAAAATGCCCAAAGGCCTTGGCCGCCATTTCCGCTTCTTGTTCCGACTTAACCACTTCAATGCTAAGACTATGGGGCAAGTAACTGATCGCACGCCAAAATCCTTGCTCGCCTAAATCGATAGCCAGCTCACCCTCTTGGGTTAAACATGGGCTAACGACTTTAAGGCCGTATTGTTGCTGCAATGACTTAGCGCATAAATGATGGCTAATTTTATCGGCATTGCAGACCAAAGCGTTGGGTGTTTTAAATACCTCAGTGTTAATTCGCTGCAATACCAATTCGCCCGCAGGCCAGCGCACTAAAAGGGTGTCATTAATGTGGCCATTACCGAGGGCAGAAATTTTCGCCTCGGCAGATTCAATACCAAAATGAGGCAACACTGACTGCCTGATGAGTTTAATCACTCAATAACTCCGTTAATTTTTGTTTTACCCAGACAGTGTCCTGCGGATAAGTCACGCCAAGCCATGGCTCACAGGCAACATCGACATACACAGGCAAACCTTGCTCAATTCCCGCTTGTACTATGGCGGGTAAATAGCATTCAGACTTAGGTTGTTGACCCTGTTGCCCGATAAATTCGGTTAATTCACGTTTAATAACATCAAATATGTTTGGGGAGAAGCCCCAGCATGTCATAGAGACCAAGGAGTGCGCCGGCAAATTAGCATGACCCTGCGGGCCATCACCCATTAAGTGGCCTGCTTGCTCGGCGATATTGAGCCATTCGGCGACCGATTTAAGCTGACCATTTTCAACCTGACACAAACCACGGTTAACGCCACCGTACTCCGACAACGTGAGTTCTATGGGATAGGCCACCATCATCCACTCAGTTGGCCTAGTGCTTAAGCCTTTGGCTAAGGAAGCAAAAGCACTATCACCATAAAAATCATCGGCATTGATAACGGCCATTGGCCCTTTAACGAGATGGCGCGCACTCCAGAGTGCATGGGCCGTGCCCCAAGGTTTAAGTCTGTGGCTAAGATCCGCCAACTGCGCCGCTTCGGGTAAATCCGTTAAGACTTGATAGCAAAAATGATATTCAAAATCGGCTGGCAAAAATCGTGTCAGGATCTCAGTTAATTCACTTTCTAACTCTGGACGGATCACCAGCACAGCACGCTGAAAACCACTGCGAATGGCCGACATGATTGATAGCACCAACATGGGTTCACCCGCGGGGCCGAGTGCCGCCAATTGCTTATCGCCGCCAAAACGACTACCTAGCCCCGCAGCCATAATGACTAAGGTCAATTCTGTATTCATGCTGGATTGATATATTCAGTTCAAATTTAAAGGTGTTTCCCCAAACCGCAGCGACCTAAACAACCTAAAGTACGGTTTGAGAAAAAGAGGAGCAAAAGTGTAATCTACCCCTCTAATTGTGACTAGCATTTAAGCAGAATTTTTATCGACTTAGCAGCAGACTTTTTAACGAGCAATATAATCGCCAAAGGTGCGATTTTGTTCCAATATCGCTTGGCTGCCCTTAAGACTGAACTTATAACCACACAGGCTAATATTACCTCGACGGGCGAGGTCAATAATGATGGCCTGAGTGTCGAGTGGTGAGAATCGTGCCTCTGAAGCGGAATCCGCTTTCAGATCCACAGTCACAGGGCGATAGTCAGTGCCATTGTTAAAGGATAAGACGCTGCAAGTTTTATCTCCCTTTGCCGTCGCTAAGGACCACAGGTTTTGTGCTTTACCTTTCTCACCGAGCCAACGCATGATCAAGATATCATCCTCCAGCGCCACAGAAAAACCGTCCGGTAACGCAAGCGTCACCCGCTCACCCGCATAGGGAGCAATCGCGTTAACTGTGACAACTTCTGCACCATCACCCGTTTCTGCGTCGCCATTTGGCCAAAGGCCCCACACCAAGGCAATCAAGAGCACCACACCACAGCCAATTCCTGCTGGGCGCCAATAACGGCGTTCCACTTTCGGCAGTTTAATCTTAGGCAACACAAAGAAACGCTTCAGTGGCGCCAAAAACTCAAATAAACCACGAAATAGCTCGGTCATCGAACCAGAATCTTTTGCTTCGGCGCGGCGCTGACGCACTTCTTCGGCATGATCTCTATCGTTAAAGCTGTCAGGCTCGTCATCTTCTTCGACGGTAAAACGCCAACCGGGTTCAGTACTACGCTCGGCAGGATCTAATTGCGCCGCAGTAAAGTCGACATGTTTCAAATCAACATTGTCCACATCGACATCGACCAACTCAATGTGGGTCTGTTCAACGCGGCTAGTATTAGCAGGACGGAAATCCGCATGGCTGTCTGGTATCACAAAATCGGCAGGATTCTGCGTCATTCGAGTTAACGCATCAAAGCGCAGCTCATCTTGACGCAACACCTCTCGCTCTGCCTCCGCCGCGCTAACACTCGGCCCAATCCTCGGCGATGTTAAAACAGATTCAACATGGGTCGATAAATCGACCTCTGGCTCAGACACAGTCTCAGCGCTAATGGTTTGGGCATGAAGCTGCTCAACATGTGGTTCATGCCTTTCAGCTTGAGGTTGTGCTTGAATATGAGAGGTAGATTTTGCCGATTGTCTTACGGCAACGTCTTGAGCAACAATAGGTTTAGGGTCAATGATGTTAGGATCTATGGCAGTTTTAGATGCCATGGCTTTAGGGTCTATAGTTTTAGGATCTACGATTTTAGGATCTATGGTTTTAGGTGCGATGGTTTTAGGAACGATAGTCGGTTCCACACGGCGCCTAGGCATTGCCTGTGATGTTGGTGCATCCAGCTCAGGACCGAAATAACCGTAGCGATAATCCACTATCGTTGGTGCAGGAAAGCGCCAGCCCCAAAATGTCAGTCCCGCGGCTAACACTAAACTCAATCCAATTAAGGCAATATGCACACCGGCCGCTAACAGGCCGATAAAAATTATTAACGGCAATAGAAATACGCCAATCAAGCCTTTTGACTTATCGGCATCGGCCAAACGACGCAAACTGGTGAGCCCTAATAAAGGTAGACCCAACAATGCCAGCAAATACATCAGAAAATTAGCCCCAAAAGCAGCGGCTGCAAATGCAATACAGACATAAACGCCAACACTGATTGCAACAAAACGGGGACGAGAATCACGCCCGTGAAGGCAGAAAAGAGATTTTAACAGCACGACCCTTCCTTTATTGTTGTAAAAACGAGATACAAAAAGACACTCATTGCCTTATTCGCACGAGCGTAACCAATTTACCCGCAATTGTCAGTGCCTACGACCCAAGTCGGATAAAAATGCACATAATATCGAAGTAAATCTAAAATAGGCTTAAATTGCCAGCCAACAAGCCCTAGTATTTCTATGGTCAAAATCGGTATAATACTCGGCTTTCTGGGCCCTTCTTGCGTTAACCCATTGGATATTTAGCTCATGACCGCACGCGGAAATTTATTTATTGTGTCGGCGCCAAGTGGCGCAGGTAAATCCTCGTTGATTTCAGCCTTGCTTAAAGACAAGCCAGCCGACATGCAGGTTTCGGTATCTCATACCACCCGCGCACCACGCCCAGGTGAAGTTGATGGTCAACACTATCACTTCGTTAATGTTGAGCAATTCAAAGCCTTAATTGCTGAAAATGCCTTTTTTGAATGGGCAGAAGTGTTCGGCAATTACTATGGTACCTCGCGCCATGTGATCGAGCATACGCTCACCCAAGGTATCGATGTTTTCCTCGATATCGACTGGCAAGGTGCCGAACAAGTTAAAGCCGTGATGCCAGAAGCCGTTGGTGTGTTTATTCTACCACCCTCTAAAGCCGAGCTAGAGCGCCGCCTCACTGGTCGCGGACAAGACAGTAGCGATGTTATCGCCAGCCGTATGGCACAAGCCGTATCGGAAATGTCCCACTATAAAGAATATGATTTTATTATCGTCAACGACGATTTTGACACTGCCTTAGCCGATTTGCGTGCCATCATTCGCAGTCAGCGCTTAACAGGTGCTAGTCAGATCCACGCGCAAAATGATATGCTTCACGATCTGTTGGCAGGATAGCTGTCATAGTGTACAATTTTGCGTCATTTTTTCCCTAGATAAACTGGAGTTTCAACACATGGCTCGCGTAACTGTAGAAGACGCCGTAGAACAAATCGGCAACCGTTTTGATATGATCTTGGTTGCGGCGCGTCGTGCTCGCCAAATCGCCGTGCAGGGTAAAGACCCTATGGTTGAAGAGATGAACGACAAACCCACGGTTATCGCCCTGCGTGAAATCGAACTAGGTTTAGTTAATGCTCACACCTTAGATGCCGATGAGCGTCAAACGGTACGTGAACGTGAAGCCGCTGAAATTGCAGCGGTTGCAGCCATTGCTGAAGGTCGTTCATTATAGTTTTTGAGTAAAAACCTATTTAGGTAAAAGGAGAGCTGCCACTTGTATCTGTTTGAAGGTCTAAAGGAGTCTGCTTCCGGTTACTTAGAACCTGAACAGGTAGAATTGCTCAAGCAGGCGTACCAGATTGCGCGCGATGCCCACGAAGGGCAAATGCGCACGAGTGGCGAACCTTATATTACTCATCCGGTTGCGGTTGCCCGCATCCTTGCTGACATGCGTCTTGATCATGAGACGCTGATGGCAGCACTGCTCCATGACACCATCGAAGATACCCATGTCACCAAAGACGATTTAGCCGAACTATTCGGTGTCGCGGTGGCCGAACTCGTCGAAGGCGTGTCAAAACTCGATAAGCTTAAATTTCGCGACAAGAAAGAAGCTCAGGCTGAAAACTTCCGTAAAATGATGATGGCGATGACGCAGGATATCCGCGTTATCCTCATCAAGCTTGCCGATAGAACCCACAACATGCGTACCTTAGGCGCACTGCGTCCCGACAAACGTCGCCGTATCGCCCGCGAAACCTTAGAAATCTACGCGCCCATCGCTAACCGTCTCGGTATCCATAACATCAAGACAGAGTTAGAAGACTTAGGTTTCCAAGCTTATTATCCCATGCGATATCGGGTGCTTAAAGAAGTCGTTAAAGCCGCCCGTGGCAATCGCAAAGAATTGATCCAAGGCATTGAAGCCGCTGTGTATACGCGCTTAAACGATGCAGGTATTCCAGGGAAAGTTAAAGGTCGCGAGAAAAACCTCTACTCCATCTATAACAAGATGCAGAGTAAAGAACTGCAATTCCAAGAAGTGATGGATATCTACGCCTTTAGGGTGATAGTCGATTCCATCGACACTTGTTATCGCGTACTCGGCGCCATGCATGGACTGTACAAGCCTCGTCCCGGTCGTTTCAAAGATTATATTGCTATCCCTAAAGCCAACGGCTATCAGTCACTCCATACCTCTTTGTTTGGTCCACACGGCGTGCCCGTTGAGATCCAAATTCGTACCGAAGATATGGATCAGATGGCCGACAAAGGGGTTGCCGCACACTGGGCCTACAAAGGCGGTGCACAAACAGGCCAAGGCACGACGACTCAAGTGCGTGCCCGTAAGTGGATGCAAAGCTTGTTGGAGCTACAACAAAGCGCTAGCACCTCATTCGAATTCGTTGAAAACGTGAAGACGGAACTCTTCCCTGAAGAGATTTATGTGTTCACCCCTGAAGGTCGCATTCTGGAATTACCCGTCAATGCCACTGCGGTAGACTTTGCCTACGAAGTGCATACGGACGTAGGTAATACTTGTGTCGGCGCCCGTGTTAACCGCCAAGCGTATCCGCTTAGCCAGCCGTTAATTTCAGGCCAAACCGTTGAAATCATTACCGCTAAAGGCGCCCGTCCTAATGCCGCTTGGCTGAACTTTGTGGTAACCGGTAAAGCTCGCGCTAAAATCCGCCAAGTGCTGAAAAGCCTTAAAGGTGATGATGCGATTGCACTCGGTCGCCGCCTGCTCAACCATGCGCTAGGCAAAACTAAACTCGACAGCATTGCGCCTGAGCAGATTGAAAAAGTGATCCGCGATACTAAACATACGACGCTCGATTCGCTGCTCGCCGACATCGGCCTTGGCAATGCCATGAGCATCGTTATCGCCCAGCGTTTGATTGGCGATAATCTTGAGAATCAAGAAAGCCGCGACGGCCACATGATGCCAATTCGTGGCGCTGAAGGCATGCTCGTTACCTTCGCGAACTGTTGCCGCCCAATCCCTGGCGATGCCGTGATTGCCCACGTGAGCCAAGGTAAGGGCTTAGTGGTACACATGGAAAACTGCGCCAATATTCGTGGTTATCAAGGCGAGCCAGACAAGTATATTCCCGTACAATGGGATAATGTTGAAGGCGTTGATTACCAAGCTAATCTGCGGGTCGAAATTGTTAACCACCAAGGTGCACTGGCGAAGATCACCTCGATCATTGCCGCCGAAGGTTCAAACATTCACAACCTCAGCACTGAAGAACGTGATGGTCGCGTGTATTTGATCAACCTGCGGATTTCGGTGAAAGACAGGATCCATTTAGCCAACGTGATGCGCCGAATTAGGGTACTGCCCGAAGTACTGCGCACATCCCGTAATCGTTAATTAACTCAACACTAGAGAGAGCGTCATGGCAGAAAAAATCATCATAGCGACCGAAAACGCCCCAGCGGCCATAGGCACTTATTCACAAGCGGTTAAAGTCGGCAGCACAGTGTATTTATCTGGCCAGATCCCGCTTGTGCCAAGCACAATGCAAATTGTCAGCGATGATTTTGAAGCGCAAGTCGTGCAAGTATTTGAAAACCTGACGGCAGTTTGTACTGCTGCGGGTGGTTCAATCAACGATATCGTTAAGCTCAACATCTTCCTGATTGATTTAAGCCACTTCGCTAAAGTGAATGAAATCATGAGCCGTTACTTCAGCCAGCCATACCCAGCCCGTGCTGCTATCGGCGTGAAGCAATTGCCGAAGGATTCTCAAGTTGAAATGGACGGCGTGATGGAGCTGTAAGCGCTAGCATTTCACCTTCTATAAACGAAAAGGCGCTACGGCGCCTTTTTGTTGCCAACACAATCCAATCCCCCGCTCGCCACTCTCTTCATCTTGCTTTCATACCAATCACATTAAATATCTAATCAGTTCAGAGCCTCACAGGCATTTCAATCCAAGGCGCATTGACGCAGAAATGGTTATTCCCTTTTAAGTCAATGCAACACCGGAGTGGGATGCCTGTGTGGCTCCCGAAGGGCGGCTGATGTTCACTACATGGCAACGTGCTTTATACTGCGTTTAAGGCTTTCGACAGAGCACCACTATGCCTTCAAGCCTTCGCCTTGTCTAAAGCGCGTTGAACTCCCGCTGAATGAACAGATATTTAATACGATTGGTATAACACTCAACTTGTAGGCTTTGCGCTCCATTCTCATATTTTACAATCTTGTAAACTATTTGCGCGAGCTCACAAAACTCGCCATACTGGGTACAGCCAAAAGAACAATAAATAACAGGGAATTGCCAATGGATACAGCGATTAAGACGCCAATTGAAATGCTGGCGCACTGGGCTAATACTCAGGGGGACCAAGTCTATTTACGCCAACCGATCAAGGGTCAATTCCTTGATTTTACTTGGGCTGAAGTTCAAGAAAAAGTTCAACAACTTGCCGGTGCCTTACATCACTTAGGCTTAGAGCGTGGTGATAAAATTGCCGTTCTCTCTAAAAACTGTGCCGAATGGTTTATCACCGACCTCGCGTTGATGCACGGCGGCTATGTCAGCGTACCTATTTATCCTACCGCCAACACAGATACTATTCGCTATGTGCTGCAACACAGTGGCGCAAAAGCCATTTTTCTCGGCAAGCTTGACCATTGGGCTGACCAAGAGGCTGGTGTCGGCGGCGAGCTACTACGCCTTGCCATGCCCTATGATACGATGCCAGCACAATATCAATGGGAACAATTGCTTAAACTAGGCTACCCCTTAGTTAACGCCCCGCTGCCTACTCCAGATCAAGTGATGACACTCATCTATACCTCTGGCTCGACTGGCCAACCTAAGGGCGCGATTCAAACCTTCGCCAGCTATGGCTGGACTTGCCAAGCGGTCGTCCGTGACCTGCGCACCGATGGCGACGATAGACTTTTATCCTATTTACCCTTAGCCCACATCACTGAGCGCGTTGCGATTGAAGGATCATCCTTCTACTCAGGTAGTGTGGTGGCTTTCGTTGAAAGTCTCGACTCCTTCGTTGTCGATGTTCAACGGGCAAAACCAACGGTATTCTTCTCGGTACCACGGTTATGGAGCCTGTTTCAGAAAAACATTATCGACAAAATTGGGGTCAGTAAACTTAATCTATTGCTGAAAATCCCACTGCTTAGCAGCTTTGTGAAATACAAAATCCATAAGGGTTTAGGCTTGAACCATTGTCGTCTACTCGGCTCTGGCTCGGCGCCAATTCCGCCATCACTGATCCACTGGTATCACAGTATTGGTCTTAATATCTGCGAAGCTTGGGGTATGACAGAAAACTGTGCCTATTCGATCATCAACTATCCTTTTGATGCGCGTAAAATTGGTACTGTTGGCCGCCCAGTTGAGGATTGCCAGATCCGCCAAGGCGAGGATGGTGAGCTACTGCTCAAGAGCCCGGGATTAATGACAGCTTATTATCTGCAGCCTGAAGCTACTGCAGCGGCATTCGATGCTGATGGTTTCTTCCACACAGGCGATTTGTGCTCAATTGATGCCGATGGTTGTGTCACTATTACTGGCCGTGTAAAAGACAACTTTAAAACCGCCAAGGGCAAATATGTAGCGCCCGTGCCTATCGAACGTAAATTGGCGCAGGATCCCCATGTTGAACTGATCTGCGTGATTGGTTCTGGTCTGCCGCATCCCGTCGCACTAGTGCAGTTATCCGAAGGGGCAAATCTACAAGCCCGTGAAGAAGTCCGCACCTCACTCAAAGCGACACTCGATAGCGTTAATCCGCACTTAGAGTCACACGAACATGTCGATGCGATTGTCGTGGTCAGTGATCCTTGGACGATTGAGAATGATGCGCTCACGCCTACCCTCAAAATCAAACGCCATGTGCTTGAAAAAGCCTTTAGCGAACGAGTTGACGGCATTCGTGGCGCCCAAGTCCGCTGGGAAGATGAATTAACTCAAAAATAACTAGGCCAAACAATCAGTTGGCGAGCATGGTCATCAGCTAAAACTAAGCACGCCTAGGGTGTGCTTTTTTATGACATATTCTGTCAAAATCCGATAAAACCACGTATCATGTGCGCCAGTCGGCCAAGGGGCAATTCCCTTGTACTTTTCCATTCAATATTAGGTTTAACAGAGTCTAACGATGCTAATTACACTATCGATTATTGGCGGTTTTATTATTTTAACCTTAGGCGCAGAAGCCCTAGTGCGTGGCGCGAGTTCAATCGCTCTACGTTTAGGTATTACGCCACTTATCATAGGCTTAACTATTGTAGCCTTTGGTACTAGCGCACCAGAACTGGCTGTGAGTGTAAAATCTGCTCTAGCAGGAAACAGCGGTATCGCCTTAGGTAACGTTATTGGCTCTAACATTGCTAACATAGGTTTGATTTTAGCCATCACGGCACTTATCCGCCCTATTCAAGTGCAATCTCAAGTCGTAAAGCGTGATATCCCTTTGATGATATTGGCTTCCATGTTGTTCTGGGCACTCTTGTTAGATGGCGAGCTCAGCCTAATTGACGGTGTGATATTGCTGTCACTACTGTTCGGTTATTTAGCCTTTAGTTACATCAGCTCGAAAAATGGTAATGAAGAGGAAGAGATTGAAGCAGGTCCAAATAATCCGCTACTTTCAGCCCTATTTATCTTAGTCGGTATTGGTATGTTAGTCGGTGGCGGTATTTTGTTTGTCAACGGCGCGGTAGATTTAGCCAAGACCTTCGGTATCAGTGAAGTCATTATCGGCTTAACGATCGTGGCGATTGGTACCAGTATGCCAGAGTTAGTAACTTCTGTTCTAGCGGCACTGAAAGGTCAGAGTGACATAGCCATAGGTAACGTTGTTGGTTCTAACATATTCAATATTTTGGGTATTTTAGGTATTACTGCAATAGTACAGCCGGTATCATCACTTGGCTTCCAACCCTTTGATTTCATAGTGATGTTGGCATTTGCCATCATGATTTTACCTTTCGCTTGGACAGGATTTCGTATTGGCCGCCGTGAAGGTTCAGTATTACTACTGTGCTACTTAGGTTACTTGGGCTACCTAATAAACCAAGCGAGCACTCAAGCTGTGGTATAACACTTAGCTGCTCATTTACGATAAAAAAACACCGGAGCCTCTCCGGTGTTTTGCTCTCTAGGTATTGTCCCCTTTATTAATCACGCACTTTCTTTAAAGCACACCTAATAAAGAATATAAGCAAATAACTCAACTGATGACATTTGTCATGCCAAAGCCATGACCTTTGTGTCTGCACTTCTTCTATCGAATTTCTGATAATGAGCCCGTACCCAAACATTGGGAAACTCACTCAATAAGGAAATACCATGAAAACATTACTCCTCGCCTCCAGCTTTATACTTATCAGTACTCACTCGTTTGCAGCAACGCCATCAAACACTAACATCACCAACGTAGATGCAGCCTCGAATGCGATTAATATAAATCAATTACAACAACTTAGCGGCAGCACTCAAGATTATGATAAAGCCTATGCGAACTATCGCTTAGCCATCAGTGCCAATGTAATGGGGCAGAAAACGCTCGCTAGCAGCGCACTGACTACAGCGCAAACCACATTAGAAGCACTCGAAACCAGCCAAGCGAATGCAGAATCCCTTGCGCTGTTATCGTCGGTTTATGGCATGCAAATCGCCTTAGATAATAGTAAAGGTGCAACGCTCGGCATGAAATCCGCCAAGGCGATTGCCAGTGCCGAACAATTAGAACCACAAAATCCACGGGTCGCATTGGTTAAAGCCATCGCCGCCTATAACACGCCAGCTATGTTTGGCGGCAGCATGCAAAATGCTAAGACCTTAGCCACTACGGCCATAGAAAGATTCGCCCAGCCTTGCGACAATATTTGCTGGGGTGAAGCCGAAGCTTACACGTGGCGCGGGCTCGCTAAACAGGAATTAGGCGATAGCCAAGGGGCGATTGAAGATTGGCAACAAGCGATCAAAGTACAAGCAGATTACGGTTGGGCAAAATTTTTGCTTCAACAAAATCAGCAATTAAGTGCAAAATAGACAAAGTTGTTAACGGGGATCTATGGCGCTGACGATAGCGCCAATCCCTAAAAAGAATAAATTAAAACAGATGCCATCGGTGGGCATTGAACAACCAACTCAGTGACACAGAGGCATCATGATAAGCACTCCCCTTCAGCTCGAACGAAAACTTGCTTGGGTGTATTTGATAAACTTAGTGTTTTATCTGATCCCACTTGCCATAAATCCCTATCCAAGCTGGAAAATCGCCCTCAGTTTTGCCGTGTTAATCCCTTTTATTGCCAGTTATTTTTGGACCTATAAGTGCAATAGCCGTAGCGCCTATCTGCCCATTCTCATTATGGTGGCCATAGCAATAGCGATCACACCAATCAACCCAGGCTCTATCTCGCTATTTACCTTTGCCGCCTTCTTCATTGGCTTTTTTTATCCCCTCCGGACCTGTCTGTTGGCTATTGCAGCCCTCATCGGCCTGTTGTTTGCCCTCAATGAGATTTACCACTTTAACAGTTACTACTTTCCGCTTTACGGCTCGGGATTAGTGCTCGGCGTGGGCATGTTTGGTGTCGCCGAACGCAGACGTTATCGACATAAATTGAAAGAACAGCAAAGTGCCCAAGAAATTACCACCTTGGCCACTATGCTTGAGCGTGAACGTATCGCGCGGGATCTACACGACATTATGGGGCATAGCCTATCTTCCATCGCCCTTAAGGCTGAGCTAGCCGAAAAGCTTATCGCAAAACAAGAATATGAACTCGCATCAACCCAATTGACTGAGCTAGGACAAATTGCGAGGGAAAGTTTAAGCCAGATCCGCCACACAGTGTCAGACTACAAACACAAGGGCCTAGAGAGTTGCGTGACGCAGCTTTGTAAATCCTTAAGGGATAAAGGCTTAAGTGTCGAGCTCAGTGGTGAGCTACCCAAGCTAGGTGCAACCACAGAAAGCCAACTGAGTTTGATCCTCACCGAACTCATTAATAATATTCTTCGCCATAGCGGTGCAAGTGAATGCTCTATCCACTTTTCTAAGCAATCAGATCGCCTGCTGCTCGAAGTCAAAGACAATGCCGTGGCCAAACCTTTTATAGAGGGTAATGGCCTCACTGGTATACGCGAGCGTCTCGACAGTTTAGGCGGCAGCTTGAGCTATAATCTCGAACAGGGATATACATTTACCGTCAGTTTACCTTTGCAGGGAGCAACACATTAATGAAGATTTTATTGGCGGAAGATCAAGCTATGGTGCGAGGAGCACTCGCCGCACTCCTCACGCTTGCAGGGGGTTTTAGTATCACCCAAGCGAGTGACGGCGACGAAGCTCTAAGCTTACTCAAACAGCAAAGCTTTGATCTCTTGCTAACGGATATCGAAATGCCCGGCCGCACAGGCTTAGAGCTGGCCACATGGTTAAAGGAGCAACATAGCCAAACCAAGATAGTGGTCATTACCACCTTCGGCCGTGCGGGCTATATTAAACGTGCCATCGAAGCGGGTGTGGGCGGCTTTCTGCTTAAAGATGCGCCCTCGGAAACCTTAGTCAACGCGATTCAACAAGTAATGGCTGGAAAACGAGTGATAGATCCTGAACTTGCCATGATGGCGATTGGCGATGTCGACCCGCTCAACGACAAAGAACGCCGCGCTCTTCGCCTCGCTAGCGAAGGCAAATCCACCTCCGACATCGCCGAAACTCTTTTTATCGCTGAAGGGACTGTTCGCAACTACCTCTCTGAAGCCATAGCCAAACTCAATGCCAGTAATCGAATCGATGCAGCCCGCATTGCCAAGCAAAAAGGCTGGTTGTAATAACACTCACAGTTAACCACGCTTTCAGCCTAATGATATCTTATCAACAATTTTGTGGTCTTAAGGCCACAGAAGGATATTAGCTATGCTTCCAAACAAAATTTGATAACACCCTAATTCCCCTTGAGATTGCCTTACGCTTATTCTCTGTTAATATATGTATAAATTCACAGTGATTGAGTGCTAACGACTTGCAGCAATTGGATCTTGTTCCGATCACCGACCTCAAAGGCGTCGCCAAAAAGGTCGCGGAGAAACTCGCAAAGCTCGGCATCACAACAGTACAAGATCTGCTGTTTCACTTACCCCTGCGCTACGAAGATAGAACCCAAATCTATCCCATTGCCGCCCTCAGCCTAGGCGGTTATGGCACTATAGAAGCTGAAATCCAATCGACACAAATCATCCAAGGCCGCAAGCGCATGCTGGTCTGCAATGTGCGCGACGATACGGGCAGCTTAAGCCTGCGCTTCTTTAACTTTTCCGTTGCTCAGCGTAATGCCATGCAAAATGGTTTGATGATCCGCGCCTATGGTGAAGTGCGCCGTGGTAGTCATCAAGCTGAGATAGTGCATCCAGAATATAAAGTGGTGTATCCCGGTGAAGATGTTCACCTGAGTGATACCCTAACGCCGATTTATCCCACGACTGAGGGCTTAAAACAGGCGAGTTGGCTAAAGCTGACGGAGCAAGCCTTGGTATTGCTGGAAGAGGGTGGCTTAACTGAACTTCTGCCACCACAATTGCAACCTAACAACATCAGCCTTAAACAAGCGCTGCAGACGCTACATCGCCCTCCTGCGGGGATCTCTCAGTTCGATTTAGAGCTAGGTCAACACCCAGCCCAGCAACGACTCGTGCAGGAAGAATTACTCGCCCACAATCTCAGCATGTTACGCCTAAGGCAGCGCAGTAATTTAGATGCCGCTGTCACCATGCAGGCCACGGGGCAGTTGCTCAATCCCTTCCTCGCGGCTTTGCCCTTTAAGCCGACTGGCGCCCAGCAAAGAGTCGTGGCTGATATAGGCAAAGATTTAGAAAAACCGCACCCTATGATGCGCTTAGTGCAAGGGGATGTTGGCTCGGGCAAAACCTTAGTCGCGGCGATGGCGGCATTACAAGCGATTGAAAACGGTTATCAAGTTGCCATGATGGCACCGACCGAGTTATTGGCCGAGCAACATGCAACTAACTTTGCCGCTTGGTTTGAGCCACTCGGACTTAAGGTAGGTTGGCTGGCGGGAAAACTTAAAGGCAAGGCCAGAACCCAATCCCTTGCGGATATTGAATCTGGCGCAGCCCAGATGGTGATTGGTACCCATGCCATCTTCCAGCAGCATGTAGTCTTTAGCAAACTCGCGTTAATTATTATCGATGAGCAACACAGATTCGGCGTACACCAACGCTTAGGCCTGCGGGAAAAGGGCGTGAACCAAGGTTTCCACCCGCATCAATTGATCATGACAGCCACACCTATTCCCCGCACGCTGGCGATGACGGCCTATGCAGATCTCGACACGTCCATTATCGATGAACTGCCGCCGGGACGAACTCCAGTGACCACAGTGGCGATTGCTGATTTACGCCGTAACGAAGTGCTTGAACGGGTGCGTAACGCCGTCATCACCGACCAACGTCAGGCCTATTGGGTGTGTACTCTGATTGAAGAATCCGAAGTGCTCGAATGCCAAGCCGCCGAAGACACAGCCGAAGAACTGCGCCTCGCCCTGCCCGAGCTCAATATTGGCCTAGTGCATGGCAGATTAAAGAGCGCCGAGAAACAGCAAATCATGGCCGACTTTAAGGCTGGTATTATTCATCTACTGGTAGCGACAACCGTGATTGAAGTGGGCGTCGACGTGCCTAATGCCAGCCTGATGATCATTGAAAACCCTGAACGTTTAGGTCTAGCACAACTACATCAACTGCGCGGACGAGTCGGTCGAGGCGCCATCGCAAGCCATTGTGTGTTACTCTACAAGGCGCCGTTGAGCCATACCGCCACCCAAAGACTGAGTGTACTCAGACAAAGCAATGATGGTTTCATCATAGCGCAGAAAGATTTAGAAATTCGTGGCCCAGGTGAAGTGCTTGGCACTAAGCAGACGGGACTGGCTGAGCTCAAAATTGCCGATCTGGTGCGCGATCAAGCTTTGATCCCACACATTCAGAAATTAGCGAGCCATGTAATGGCGCAAGCTCCCGAAAAAGTCGATGCAATTATTTTACGTTGGCTCGGGCACAGACAGCACTATGTGCAGGCTTAGGCCGTAAATATTAAAGGGTAAAGAACGAGGCGTAACATCTGCCTTTACTCGAAATAAATTGTTTATGTTCAGCTAAGCGCTATAGACAAGCGCATGGAAACTTGCAAAATGAACCTGCGGCCTTCAAATAGCCCGCTCTTGCACTTTAATGTTAGCTGCATGTATTCACCAAGTTACCTTGACACTCAAGCGAAGGATATAAAATGCAAGTTAATCAAGATGATAGAATAACACCTCAAGAGACTTCTTCTAGCAGCAATCGCTTTGCGCTTTTTGCGATAGTGCTCGTCGTGCTACTTTCTGCCGGAGGATATTATTACTACAGCGGTGATTCTGACTCACCTAAACTCATCCCTAACGCCCCTATTGTATTGCCTGAAACACCGCCATCTGAACCTATGACGCTCGAAAGTGCGCCAGAGTCTGAAACCACTGAGACGACGCCTGCCGTTACAGAAACGAACACCAATAGCACTCAAACCACTGCAGTGGCAGAGCCTGAAGTTGTCGTAGAACCTGTGCCTGTGCTGGCTGAAAGTGATGCATTTGTGCAACAAAAAGCCCTCGCCATGATCAATAACAATGTGCTGAGTTCTTCGTTAGTGCAGCAAGATCTCGTCCGCCAATTTGTGGTATTCGTGGATAACCTAGCTCAGGGTGAATTAACCCGTAAAGTTAGCCCACTTAAAGGACCAGAGAAGCTGTTCTCAGTCTCAGAAATCACCAACAAAGTGTATTTAAATCCTGAGGGTTTCCACAGATACGATGCCTATGTTGACTCGATTGCCAAAATGGACGAACAGAGCTTAATCACAACTTACAAGCAACTGACGCCGCTCCTAGAGGAAGCCTTTACCGAACTCGGCTACAGCAACGCCAAATTTAACGACAGAATGCTGCAAGCGATTAAAATGTTACTCGCAGCACCTATTATTGAAGATCCGATTGAGCTGAATTCAATTAGCGTTAACTATCAATTCGTTGACCCTAACTTAGAGGCACTACCCAGTGCCCAAAAACTGTTGATCCGTATGGGTCCAGAAAATACTCGCAAGTTGAAAGTAGCGCTGCGTAAAATCGAGAATCAATTGTCGCAATAGGTTATCAAGCTCATGCCAAAAGGCGCTCAGTGCGCCTTTTTTCATTTTAACCTGTAAGTTAAAGCGTCTGCGAAATCAGATAGCCACTGCGATGTTTGTTACTCAATGTCGAATAAGTGCTGTAAATCACAGCACTTGATCCCATTCCGTTAACCCGCACAATGCAAATGGCTTCATAAAAAGAAGGGGCATAGTGTAGAATGACCACGCTGTAGAGGGCATTTCGAGCGTCATTCTTCTAACGCGTATACTCCTCACTATGGTATGACAATCCATTAATGTTCTAACTTAGTTAGGGATAACTAAGACAGCTTAAATTTAGTGTCGAGGCAAAGTAGTGCAACTAACATTCAGCATTCTCTCTTGGGGCGCTTGGGCCCCCCAATATCAGCACCATCAAAGTTGGCAAACTTGGTGCGAGAGTTCGGCTGAGCTCAATCTCGATACGCCACCACAGTCGGATACCACCGCTCCCGCACTCAAACAAATTCCCGCCATGCAGCGCCGCCGTTTTAGTCGCTTGACTAAGATGATGTTAGAGGTGAGTTTTCAGTGCGAAATGCCTGCAAATTGTCGCTCTATTTTTGCCTCGCGCCATGGAGAGTTACAGCGCACCATTGGCCTGCTCGAAGACATTATCGCCAAACAGCCCTTATCGCCCTTAGGTTTTAGTCAGTCGGTGCACAACACCGCCAGCGGCATTTTTGGCATAATGGCGGCCAATACCGCGCCTTCAACCTCAGTTGCGGCGGGCACCGAAACCCTGTCCCAAGCTATGGTCGAAGCCTTCGCCCAATTACATCAATCGCCAGAGCCATTGTTATTAGTCTTCGGTGATGATCCAGTGCCACCAGTGTACGATGAGTTTACCCAAGAATTTGAATTACCTTTAGCCCTAGGCCTACAGCTCGCGCCCTTCGATACACCCGCTTCGGCCAAGCTCACGGTGAGCCGCATTTCTAAGGCAACAGCTTTAAATCCGCTGACCTATGGTGCATTTATCCACGCCCTAGCGACGGCGCAAAATATTTCAGGCTGCTTATCCCAATGGCATTGGAGACTTGAGCATGTTTGATGCAGCCCACAGCCATCATGCCGCTAAGGGCCATGAAGATTCAATGCTCAATGCCGCTTATACCCTGCCGGAAACTCGCCGCAAAGGGCTGAATTATGTGCCACGTTGGCTAGGTGGCGTGAGTTGTTATATCGCCTTTGGCTTAGGCGGCTTATTAAGCTCCTTGACCATTCTGCCGCTACTGCGTTTTTGGCCAGGCACACCAGAGGCGCGGATTATTCGGGTACAAAAGGCCGTGCATTTAATGTTCAAAGGCTTTGTCGCTATGCTCACTTGGGCTGGTGTGATTAAGGTCAGCAGCCACGATGCCCAAAAATTACATGATGCCAAAGGCGTTATCGTCATTGCCAACCACCCCAGTTTAGTCGATGTGGTGGTATTGATAAGTCTCATGCCCAATGCGGGCTGCATAGTCAAACAAGCTTTGTGGCGTAATCCATTTTTGCGTGGTGTGGTGTCCTGCGCGGGTTATATTCCCAATCGCGGCGCCAAACTCATGCTAGAGGATTGCCGCGAAGTGCTCGCAAGAGGCACCAATTTAATCATCTTCCCCGAGGGCACGCGTACGGTGGTCGGTGCGACCATTAACCACTTTGCCCGCGGCGCTGCCAATATAGCCTTAAGGGCTGAAGCGGATATTTTACCTGTGGTGCTACGTACCAATGTGCGTGGTTTGACAAAGGAGCAACCTTGGTATGAAATCCCAAGGCAAACCATGGGAATGGCCGTTGAAATCGGCACAATCGTTTCTTACCAGAAGTACCAAGCGGCTTTAGGTGAGCATGCAAAAATGGCCCGGCAGCTGACGCGGGATCTTGAACATTACTATAAACAACAACTCGAAAATAATTATGAACTTAAACAATGAAATAAAGCAGTTAATCATCGACTGTCTCGATCTAGAAGACGTCAGCATTGATGATATTGAAACCGATGCGCCGCTATTTGGCGAAGGTTTAGGCTTAGATTCTATCGACGCCCTCGAGCTCGGCTTAGCCATCAAGAAAAAATTTGATGTCAAAATCGAAGCCAATTCGGATGCCACTAAGGCCCATTTCCACAGTGTTGCCAGCTTAGCTCGCTTTATCGAATCACAGCGTCCATAGGAGAGGAATATGCAAAATCGTGAACAAATCCTCGCTATGCTGACCACTATTTTAGTGGACGAATTCGAAATTGATGCCGAGGCGATTACGCCTGAGGCTAACCTGTATGAAGAGCTCGATCTCGACAGCATTGATGCAGTCGACTTAGTGATAAAACTGCAGCAACTGACAGGTAAAAAGATCCAACCCGATGAATTTAAATCAGTTCGCACAATCAATGATGTGATTAATGCTATCGAAGGTTTAGTTAAAACCTAATGCGAGCCTTGCTACAGGTCTTAACCGCCCTAACTTTGCTGGCCTACCCCGTTGCCGTGTATTTAGGGCTCAATTACTTACCTGCTGGCACCATAGCGCTCGTGCTGTGTTTATTGCTGATAATGCGGCTAATGCTACAAAAGCAAAAGGTTAAGACATTAGTTTTACCACTATTGGTGGGGATTATGCTCACGGCAGGCAGTTATCTTGCCAAGCGCAGTGATTGGCTGCTGTATTACCCAGTAGTGATAAATCTCACTATGCTGGCGCTGTTCAGTTATTCACTGCACACTGGCCCTAGCATGATCGAACGTTTAGCCCGTTTGAAAGAACCCGATTTACCGGATGAAGCCACTGGGTATCTTAAAAAAGTCACTCTACTTTGGTGCGGCTTATTTATCTTCAATGGCACTATGGCGGCTTACACCGCTGGCTTTACTAGCTTAGCAACCTGGACCTTGTATAACGGTTTGATTGCATACGTACTCATGGGACTGCTCCTCGGTGGGGAGTGGTTATATCGCAGCTTTTGGTTGAAGAAAACATGACACAGCTACTCAAAAACTGGTTAACCCAAGGGCCCTTTGCCCAACAACTGATCAGCTTTAATCACCACGACATAGTCACAGGTGCATTATTTACCAATCAGGTGGCGTATTTTTATGAGCAACTGCTGGCCGCGCCAGAGAAAAAATGGCTGCTCGCGAGTGATACCAGCGATCTGTTTGCTGTCGGTTTATGTGCGGCGCTGTTAGCAGGCAAGGAAATTATCTTACCAGCCAACACCCAAACGGGCACGCTGAGCGAGTTAACCCACCAGTTTGAAGGCATATTGTCGGACAAGCCATTGTGTGAAAGTCAGGCCTTTATTCTACTGAGAAAAGAGCTGAGCCTGCCGAGCAAGCCTTGGCCGGCGAGCGAGGCTATCGGTGAACTTGTGCTATTTACCTCCGGCAGCAGTGGCGAACCTAAGGCGATCCGTAAAACACTTCAGCAATTAGACGTTGAAGTCTCAGTGCTCGAACATACCTTTGCCGAACATTTACCCCATTGCAGTGTGGTTTCAACGGTTTCCCACCAGCATATCTATGGCCTGTTATTCAAAATTTTGTGGCCACTCGCCGCCAGTCGGCCGTTTTTAAGTGAGCAGATTGAATACCCAGAAACCTTAAGCTATTACACAGCCTTACTGCCAAACCTATGTTTGATCAGTAGCCCAGCCCAGTTATCGCGTTTACCTAAGGCCTTAGAGCACGAGCGGCAGCTGCGCTCACCTAGCTTAGTGTTTAGCTCTGGCGGGCCCTTAAGTTTTGCGGCGGCTCAGGGGATCAGCCAATGCTATGGCCATCTGCCCATCGAAATTTTTGGTAGCACAGAAACGGGCGGCATCGCCTATCGCCGTCAGCATGAGGCCGATGAACCTTGGCAAGTGTTTGACAGAATATCGATAGATCAAGATCCTAACGACGGAGCCTTGCTACTTAAATCACCCTATTTGGCCGACGATGAATGGTTGCGCTGCGAAGATAAAATCGAACCAACCGAAAATGGCCAGTTTAGACTCAAGGGCCGACTCGATCGCATCGTTAAGATTGAAGAGAAACGCCTATCACTGGCACAAATGGAAACGCTGCTCTGCAGTCACGCCTATGTTGAGCAAGCCGTACTTGTCGTATTGCCGCAGTTTAAATCCCAACTGGGCGCGGTAGTGACCCTCTCCGCACTTGGCCGCAGCGTGCATCAAGAGCAGGGAAAACTCAGTATCAACAATGCGTTAAAAGCACATTTACTGACACAATTTGAGCGAGTCACCCTGCCACGCCGCTGGCGTTATCCCGATATTTTGCCGCTGAACACTCAGGGTAAGCGTGTCACTGCCCAGTTAGTCGAGTTATTTGATCATGATTAAATCGAGTTTACCGCCGATCCTGCATTCCAATATCGGCATGGATAACATTGAATTACGTCTGTTAGTGGCGGCCGACCTTGAATCTTTTAAGGGACATTTTCCCGAGCAAGCCGTACTGCCAGGCGTGACGCAATTAGATTGGGCGGTGCGTTTAGGCTGCCAATATTTCGGCTATTGCGAAGCCGTAGCCAACTTAGAAGTGCTTAAGTTTCAGCAACTCATACTGCCGGGGCAAGAAGTCACCTTAAGCATTAGCAACAATGCAGCTAAGGGAAAACTCACCTTCGCCTATAGCGATGGTGAAAACCGCTACGCGTCAGGTCGTATCGCCTTCGATATCTCGCCAGTTAACTGCAAGCCTTCTGATACCAACAGCAGCGATGGGGCGAGCCAGTGCTAACACCTCCCAGCGACTTAGTAAAGTCGGCGCCCATCAAGCTCGCCTTAGTGATCCCCAATTACAATCACAGTGCCGCAATTGCCCAGACCTTGGCCGAACTCGCCCAATTTAATCTGCCCTGTTATTTGATTGATGATGGCAGCAATGACGAAACCCGTTATCTACTGCAATCCTTAGCCCAAACCTATCCTTGGGTGACTTTGCTGCTGCATCCTTACAACCGTGGTAAAGGCGCTGCTGTGATGACGGGCCTACGCCGAGCCTACCGCGATGGCTTTAGTCATGCACTGCAGGTCGATGCCGATGGTCAACACAATCTAGCCGATATTCCAGCTATGGTAGCAAGGGCGCAGGCTAAACCCGATGAACTGATTTCAGGCAAACCCGAGTACGATGAATCCGTGCCTAAGGGCAGGCTCTATGGCCGTTATATCACCCATTTTTGGGTGTGGGTCGAAACCTTAAGCTTTGATATTCAAGATTCTATGTGTGGCTTTCGCGTTTATCCGCTGGCCGCTACTGAGCGATTACTGCGCCAGCAAGCCTTAACGGAGCGAATGGATTTTGATATTGAAATCCTCGTAAAACTCTACTGGCAAGGGATGGAAATTTTATTCCAGCCGACTAAGGTGATTTATCCCGAAGGTGGTGTTAGTCACTTTCAAGGTGTGGCCGACAATGTGCGCATCACTAAACTGCATACCAAGTTATTTTTCGGCATGCTCAAACGCCTGCCTTGGCTATTGAAGCGTAAATCACAGCAACAAGCCGCGCAAAACTCCCATTGCTCGTCAGCAACACAATCGACTTCAGCAACATCATCAACTTCAGCCACCCATTGGTCGGGCATGAAGGAGCGCGGCAGTTACTGGGGCATCAAACTGTTAGCCGAGAGCTATCGTATTGGCGGCCATTGGTTGTGCCGCGCCATTATGTATCCTGTGATTTGCTATTTCTTTCTCACGGGCAAAGTCACCCGTAACGCCTCGTTAGACTTCCTGCGCCGCGTACAAGTACTTGAGCCGCAACATCCTAAGCTCAATCAGCCCATAGGCTGGCGCGATAGCCTGAATCACTTTTTAGCCTTTGGCAATGCCGCACTCGATAGAATCGATGCCTGGTGCGATCGCATCCAATTGAGCCAAGTGGATTTCCCCGATCGCCAAGTGCTGGCCGACCAACTCGAAAGCGGTAAAGGCGCCGTGTTATTGGTGTCTCACCTTGGCAATTTAGAACTTTGCCGCGCCATTTCAATCCACCAGCGCAAAGTCAAAGTGAATGTCATGGTGTTAACGAGCCATGCGGAAAATTTCAATAAGGTACTCAAACAGTTAAATCCAGATAGCACGCTTAATCTTATTCAAGTGACCGAGCTTAACCCCGCGACGTCTATGCTGTTGCAACAAAAGATAGAAGACGGTGAACTGGTGGTGATCGCGGGCGATAGAACCTCGCCGAATACCCAAGGTCGCGTCATGTACGCGCCGTTTATGGGGCAAGACGCAGCGTTTCCCCAAGGGCCGTTTATTTTGGCAGGTTTACTCGATTGCCCTGTTTTTTTAATGTTTTGTCTGCGGGAACAAGGTCGTTATCGGGTGCATTTAGAGCACTTCGCCGAAACACTTAAAGGCCCAAGGGCGGGCAGAATGGACAGATTACAGCAGGCCGTGAACCGCTACAGCGAACGTTTAGAATACTTTGCCAGACGCGAGCCTTTGCAATGGTTTAACTTCTTCGATTTCTGGCGTAAAGACAGCGAGTTAGAACGCGCATCAGCCAATTCAGTACAAGCCGATGCTGTAACAACAGAATCAGCATCATCGCAGATCCCAGAGCAGGATCATAAGACAGACAGGACAAGTCATTCATGAGCCACACCCAAGCCGCCGACTCAAAGAATCAATCAGACTTAAAAACTGTTGAGTTCGGCCGTCAATTTATCACCTTAGAACAAGTGGTTGCCATCGCCAAAGGCGCGCCAGTCAAGCTCTGTGATGATGCGGATTATCAAGAATATATCCAAAAAGGTGCGCGCTTTATCGATAGCCTGCTGCACGAAGAAGGCGTGGTCTATGGCGTAACCACAGGTTATGGCGACTCTTGCACAGTCAATGTGAGCTTAGATCTGGTCCACGAATTACCGCTGCATTTAACCCGCTTCCACGGCTGCGGTCTAGGCGAGACCTTAAGCATAATGCAGGCACGCGCTGTGATGGCTTGCCGTTTAAATTCCTTAGCCATTGGCAAATCTGGCGTGACCTATGAGCTATTAAAGCGCATCGAAACCTTGCTCAATCTCAACATAGTGCCAGTGATCCCAGAGGAAGGTTCGGTCGGCGCCAGCGGGGATTTAACGCCGTTGTCGTATTTAGCCGCTGTATTAGTCGGTGAGCGCGAAGTGATTTACCAAGGTGAGCGCCAAGCGACTCAAGCTGTGTACGCTAAGCTCAACATCATCCCACATATCCTGCGTCCAAAAGAAGGCTTAGCCCTGATGAACGGCACGGCTGTGATGACAGCTTTAGCCTGCTTAGCCTTTGATCGCGCACAATATCTTGCTCGCTTGAGTAGTCGCATTACCGCCATGGCCTCGTTAACGCTAAAAGGCAACTCGAACCATTTTGATGAAATCTTATTTGCCGCCAAACCGCATCCGGGCCAAAACCAAATCGCCACTTGGATCCGTGAAGATTTAAATCACCACGAACATCCACGTAATTCTGATCGTCTGCAGGACAGATATTCCATCCGCTGCGCACCGCACATTATCGGCGTGTTGCAGGATGCCCTGCCGTTTATGCGTCAGTTTATCGAAACCGAAGTCAACAGCGCCAACGACAACCCGATTGTCGACGGCGAAGGCGAGCATATTCTCCACGGTGGCCATTTTTACGGCGGCCATATCGCCTTTGCGATGGATTCGCTGAAAAATACTGTGGCTAACTTAGCAGACCTTATCGATCGCCAAATGGCACTGGTAATGGACCCTAAGTTTAATAATGGCTTACCCGCTAACTTATCCGGCTCAACCGGCCTGCGCCGCGCGATTAATCATGGCTTTAAAGCGGTGCAAATTGGGGTATCGGCGTGGACAGCAGAAGCGCTCAAGCACACTATGCCAGCCAGCGTGTTCTCGCGCTCGACCGAATGCCACAACCAAGACAAGGTGAGCATGGGCACTATTGCCGCCCGCGACTGTATGCGCGTGCTGCAATTGACCGAACAAGTCGCAGCGGCTGCATTACTTGCCATGACCCAAGGTATTGGCCTGCGTATCGCACAGAATGAACTGGACGAAGCCTCGCTCACCCCTTCATTAGCGAAAACACTCGCCCAAGTGCGCGGTGATTTTGAGACCTTAATCGAAGACCGACCGCTTGAAGCCGTGCTGCGCCAAACCATAGCTAAAATCCAAGCGGGTGAATGGGAAGTGTGCCGATGAAATCATTGATCACTATCGATATGGAAATGCAAATCCCCTTCCACGATGTGGATTCCATGGGGATCACTTGGCATGGTAATTACCTGCGTTATTTCGAGATTGCTCGCTGCAAACTGCTCGATGAGTTGGGCTACAACTACCGCCAAATGCAAGCATCTAACTATGCGTGGCCAATTATCGATTTGCAGATTAAATACGTCAAAGCCAGCACCTTCGAGCAAAAAATCACAGTCCGCGCCGAGTTAGTCGAGTGGGAAAACCGCTTAAAAATCAATTATCAAATCCGCGACGTTGAAACGGGTGCGCGCATCACTAAGGGTTATACCATTCAAGCGGCGGTCGATATGTGCACCCAAGAATTGTGTTTTGTCACCCCAGAGGTGTTCCGTGACAAAATCGCCACCCTGCTCGCTAAGGTTGAAGACTAATGAACTCAGTACTAGCCAAGAGCTCTGCGTTGACGAAGAATCCTGTGCTGGCGAAGTGTGCATTACTCCTCTGCCTTGCTTGCGGCTTGGCTTGTACTTTGATAACCCTGCCACTCAAAGCAGAAACCTTAGCTGAGCCCGGTGTTTATCAAGCGCTCTTTAGCCAAAATGCGGATACCGCGCAGCTTGTCGCCTTAAGCCAAAAGCTTAACTTGGGCGAAACGGTTCGTGGCAACTTTGTGCAATCTCGGCAGTTGAAGGTGCTCAAAAAGCCGTTAATCAGCCAAGGTCAGTTTATCTTCGATCAGACCCAAGGGCTGATATGGCAGCAGATAAAGCCCTTCGAATCCCTGCTGATTTTAAAAGATAAGCAGCTTATTCAGCGCGATAGCCAAGGTCGAGTCCAAGTCAGCAAGGCCGATGCCTCGGCGAGCACCGCCGCTATGGGCGATTTATTACCCAGCCTAGTGCGCGCTATGCTCGGCGGTGATATTTCCGGTTTAAGTGAAAACTTTGAACTGCACTTCCTCATAACAGAAAGCTTGAACACAGACGGCCAATGGCAATTAGGCCTAACGCCCAAAGATCCCTTAATGAAAAAAGCCATCGCCAATATGGTGTTAGAGGGTGGCGATACCTTGCAATCCTTAGTGCTGCTGAGCGCAGCGCCGAGTGTGAGCCCACAGGATATGACCCGCATCGACTTTAGTGCGCTTTCCCAAGGTAAACTCAGCGAAACCGAATTGACGCAGTATGCTGTGGCGATAGAGGCGAATAAACCTTAACCATGGCCGCCAATTTCACCGCGCGCGCCAATCAAGCGCTAATACAATCATCCCCTAAATGGCGCCTCGCCATTTGGTTGCTATTGATGCTGTCTGCTAGTCTATGGACGTTGCAACTTTGGCAAAACGGCGCAAGGGTGCAGAGCGATATTCTCGCCATGCTGCCCCATTTACAGCAGGACAAACTCACAGAACGCGCCCTTAACCAAGTTGAAGCGACGCTCGCCGATCAAGTCTATATTGCGCTCGTCGCCAAGGATGAAACCACGGCAATCGCTGCGGCTAAGCTGTTGATGCAAAAGCTTGAAACTGACCTTGTTTCTACTGGCAAAAATGCTGCACTTACAGATATTCGCAGCGCCAATATGCAGCTCGGTGAAACCTTGGGGCAATACTATTTCCCCCACAGATTTAAATTACTGACAGTGCCACAAGCTGAGGCGTTAGCAACGAAAGACATTGGAAATCTGATTGAAGCGGCCACCGCACAGCTTTACAACGCCTTTAGTTACGCCAATAGCAACTTGCTTGCCCAAGATCCGCTGCTGTTATTCCCCGCCAATTTACTCGCCCTCGCGCCGAGTTCAAAAGTCAGAGCCAGCCAAGGTATTCTGCTGGCTAATCAAGGCGATAATGTTGCCGCGGTTGTTATGGCAAAGGGCCAAGAAAGTGCTTTTAATCCCAATGCGCAATTAGCGCAGATGACGGCATTAACAGTAACTTTGGATGCCGTTGAAAAAAACTATCCCGATATTACCGTGCTTAAGGCTGGCGCCCTGTTTCACGCGATTGCGGCGACACAAACGGCTAAGAGTGAAATCTCGATTCTTGGTCTTGCATCCTTACTTGGGGTAATAGCTTTAGTCTGGCTGGCGTTTCGTTCTGTGATGCCGCTACTTTTGGCAATCGTTACCATTTCCAGCGGGCTGTTGCTGGCCGTAACTTTTACCTTAAGCGTGTTTGGCGAGCTGCATTTACTCACCTTAGTGTTTGGTACTAGTTTGATTGGCATTGCCATCGACTACAGCTTTCATTTTTACTGCGAGCGCTTAAGCGATACCGAACGCAACGCAAAGGCGACGGTCGCGTATATATTCCCAACGGTGACGCTTGCCTTTATCACCAGTGCCTTAGCTTATGTGGGCATAGGTTTAGCGCCGTTTCCTGGGATGCAGCAAGTGGCGATTTTCTGCGCCGCGGGACTGCTCGGGGCCTATCTCACCCTCATTCTCGCCTACCCACTGTTAGCGGGAAGTCGTTTGCCATCGGGCTCCCGCCCATTAGCGTTAGCGGGGAAGTACCTTGCCAACCTCACTCAGTTATCCAACAGATTGACCACGCCGTTAGGCATGGGCATGTTTGCTTTAGTGATAGTAATGTGGTGTCTGGTTGGCGTAACCAAGTTAACCGTCGATGACGATATTCGCCATTTACAGCAAAGCCCCGCGAGCGTGACTGAACCTGAAAATAAGCTCAGGCAGCTACTCAGCGGCGGCACAGATAATCAATTCTTACTGGTACGCGCCGCGAATGAAGAAGCACTACTACAACAGCTTGAGCGAGTGTCGCCACTACTCGATGCCGCTATTGCGAATCAAGAGTTAGGCAACTACGTCAGCCTCAGCCGATATCTTCCCAGCCATCAAAGGCAAGACACGGCTTATCGCTTACAGGGTGAAATCTATCAAACTCAGATAGATACTGTGCTCACAAGCCTTGGGTTGGATGAGAACTTAAAGCCAGAGCTGCAAGCAAGCTACTTAGCAGCTAAAGAGCAATATATCAGTCCAGCAGATTTCTTTACGCAAGAGGCAGGCAAGCAACTCGCACCGCTGTGGCTAGCACCAAATGGCAAGGCCACCGACTATGACGTTCTAAATGATGGGGCGAGCGCTGAGTATGGTGCAATTGTCTTGCTTGGCGGCATTAAACAGATCTACGCGATCAAGGCGCGCTTTGCCAATGATCAAAGCGTACAACTTATCGATAAAGTCGCGGATATCTCCGCCGTCATGGGCCATTACCGACTGTTAACCCTAAAGCTGTTAGCGCTAGCACTTGGTATCGCACTCTTGTTGTTTAGCCTGAATTTTGGCATTAAAAAAGCCACGGTTGTGGTTGCCGTTCCAGCCCTTGCGGCCTTGCTAACGCTTGCAACCTTAGGCTTAACAGGCTCGCCGCTGAGTCTGTTCCATGCACTCGCGCTCATTTTAGTTTTCGGGATTGGGATAGACTACAGCTTGTTCTTTGCCTCTGCTCAAAACCACGGCAAGGCAGTGATGATGGCGGTATTTATGTCCGCCTGCTCGACCCTATTAGCCTTTGGTTTACTCGCCTTTAGCCAGACCCAAGCGATTCATTATTTTGGTTTAACCCTGTCACTAGGTATAGGTTTAACCTTTTTACTTTCGCCACTGATTTTAACGACTAAAAAGTCCTGATAACGACAAGGAACGTACTTTACATGACTACACCCGCTCACGATTTATCAGCTATGCCAAATTCACTTGCCGTCAATGTGGCTATTATCGGCGCAGGACCTTCAGGCGCCATTGCCGCCAGCTTGCTACACCAACAAGGCAAGCGCGTGCTGGTGTTAGAAAAACAACATTTCCCCCGTTTTTCCATCGGTGAAAGTTTACTGCCCTGCTGCATGCAATTCATCGAAGAAGCCGGCATGTTAGACGCACTCAATGCCGCTGGATTCCAGCATAAAAATGGCGCCGCCTTTCGTCGCAATGGCACTTACACTACCTTCGATTTTACCGATAAATTTACCCCAGGGCTGGGCACCACATTCCAAGTGCAGCGCGCCAGTTTTGATAAACTGTTAGCCGATACCGCCCAAAGCCAAGGGGTCGACATCCGCTATGGCGAAACCGTCGAGGCGATAGATTTAACCGAGAATCCATGCTTAATGGTGCGCAATGAACAGGGCGAGCTTTATCAAATCAGCGCCCAATATGTGCTTGATGCCAGTGGTTTTGGCCGTGTGTTGCCACGCTTGCTCGACTTAGAAAGTCCATCTTGCCTACCACAGCGCAGCGCCATCTTTACCCATGTGGAAGACAACATCAGCGATCCTCACTTTGATCGAAATAAGATTTTAATCAGTGTCCACCCTGAGCATAAAGACATTTGGTATTGGCTCATTCCCTTTAGCAATGGCCGTTGCTCACTCGGCGTGGTTGCCGAACCGCAATTACTTGCGCGTTTACAAGGTTCGCTTGAGCAACAATTGATGAACATAGTCAATGAAGAACCAGGACTAAAAGCCCTACTGGCAAACGCTAAGGTGGTGCAAGAATGCGCCACACTCAAGGGTTATTCAGCCAATGTGTCACGGCTTGCGACCGACAAGTTCGCCCTACTGGGTAATGCCGGCGAGTTCCTTGATCCGGTATTTTCCTCCGGCGTCACTATCGCCATGCAATCGGCATCGATGGCAGCAAAATGTGTGACTAAACAACTCAATGGTGAAACGGTTGACTGGCAAGCCGATTACTCAGCGCCTTTAATGCAGGGGGTGAATACCTTCCGCACCTATGTGCAAGCTTGGTATGATGGCCGCTTTCAGGATGTGATCTTCTATGAAGAACCGAATCCACGCATCAAGCAAATGATTTGCTCGATTCTGGCGGGCTACGCTTGGGACCTCAATAATCCCTTCGTTAAAGACTCGGAGCGCCGCCTGAACATGGTGGTCGAATTGTGCCAAAACCAAGTTGCCATTCCTGAATTTGCAGAGGCGTAACCGCATGTCGCTTAACTTTGACGCGAAATGGCGAGTGTTCCCCGCGCTACTGATCATCAGTCTAGGGCTGACGGGATGTAGCGAACTGCTGTTCAGGCAAACCTGTGTCGGCCTCGCTAAAGACATGCGTTATTGCTTGGCGCCACTGCCCCATGATTTTGCCCCCGCAGCCGATAAGCCTCTGACTAAGCCGACGGCCAAACCTGCCGACATTAGCAGCCCGCAAACCGAGAGCAAAACGGGCGTATCCTCACCCCAGTCCTTTAGCCAAAAGGTCAGCATTAAAGTGGGTGATAAATCCCACGAGCTGCTCACTCAATTAGAGTTAGAGAATGAGCGCATGACGCTCGTTGGCTTAGCGCCACTCGGACAGGCTTTGTTTACCTTAGTTTATGATGGTAATACACTCAGCAGTGAACAAAGCATGCTGCTAGGGGACAGTTTTAAAGCTGAGTATTTAATGGCGATGATGCAACTGATCTATTGGCCTGAGCAGAGTATTCGCGCCCATTTAGAAGGTGGTCATTTAGTCACAGGCCTTTGCGATACGGTTGGGGGAAATCAGGGCGATACGCTTATAGGCACCCGAGAGAATACAATCCTCTGTCGCCAGATCTATAGTCAAGACACCTTGATCAGTAAAAGCGGCCAGCAAACCCATGTGGTGCAAATCCGTTATCAACAAAATATCGGCGATGCTCTTTGGCAAGCCCACATCAGCTTAACTATGCCACAAGCTAAGTTTGAGCTAGAAATCGAACCTATTTAATCTGTTAGCATCCGCACTTAACTGTGCCATGGTAAAAAGACACACAATGATGAACAGAGTAGCTATTACACAGATTGGATTGTGTACCCCGCTAGGGCAAGATCCCCAGCAAGTTTTAGACCGCCTGATCGCCGGTGATACCAGTGCGATGCTGCGCAGTGACACTCTCCTGTTCGAGCACCCAACCTTAGTTGCCCCCGTGACGACAGCGCTACCAACCATTCCCGAAAAACTCATTCAGTTCGATTGCCGTAACAACCAATTACTGCTGTGCGCCGCACTGCAAATTGCGACCACAGTTGAACAAGCGAAACGGGATTTTGGTCATGCCCGTATTGGTGTTGTGCTAGGCACAAGCACTTCAGGGATTTCAAAAGGTGAAGCCGCGCTGAGCTACCGCAATCAACACGGATACTTTCCCGCGGATTACCACTATTTCCAGCAAGAGCTCGGCAGCACCAGCGACTTTTTACGCCAATATTTTGAGCTAGATGGCCCTTGCTACACAATTTCAACCGCCTGCTCATCCAGCGCCAAAGTGTTTGCCAGTGCCAAACGCCTATTAAAGGCTAACCTCTGCGATATGGTGATTGTCGGCGGTGTCGACAGTTTATGCCAACTCACAGTCAATGGTTTTCACGCCTTAGAGTCTGTCTCGAAAGGCCACTGCAATCCTTTTAGTATCAACCGTGATGGCATCAATATCGGCGAAGGCGCGGCGTTATTCACCCTCACTTTGGGCGAGTCAGAGGTCATGCTAGCGGGTATTGGCGAGTCGAGCGATGCGCACCATATGTCGGCGCCACACCCCGAAGGCGCAGGCGCGATCAAAGCCATGCAAGCGGCGTTGCAAGATGCACACATTGCAACAAAAGACATTGGTTACATAAATTTACACGGTACAGCCACGCCTAAAAATGATGCGATGGAAAGCCGCGCCGTGGTTGAGGTGTTTGGCGTGAACACGCCCCCTTGTAGCTCGACCAAGCCCTTAGTCGGCCATACCTTAGGTGCCGCTGGCGCCATTGAAGCCGCCTTCTGTTATTTATTACTTTCAGCACATAATCACGGCAAAGCCCTGCCGCCCCACCAATGGGACGGACAAGTCGATCCACAGGATCCGTCCATTGCCTTAGTCGAGCGCCATCAAGTCGCCGCTAAGGGCGCGCTTAATTATGTGATGAGCAATTCCTTCGCCTTTGGCGGCAGTAATGCCAGCCTGATTTTCTGCCG
The DNA here is from genome assembly GCF_025654545.1 of Shewanella sp. SM20. Classification (NCBI taxonomy): domain Bacteria; kingdom Pseudomonadati; phylum Pseudomonadota; class Gammaproteobacteria; order Alteromonadales; family Shewanellaceae; genus Shewanella; species Shewanella sp. SM20. The sequence continues at coordinate 45,583 of NZ_JAKKRK010000027.1, forward strand.
TAACGAGGCCTAGTACCATGCAGTTACTTAAGATTAACCAACCCTTTGCCGAACAGGATATTGCCGATTTTATTCCCCATAGGGCACCGATGATTTTGCTCGATAAAATCATTGGCTATCGGCGTGATAACCTAGAGACCGAAGTCACTATCACGGCGCAAAGCCCTTATTTCGATGATAAATATCAAGCCGTACCCAATTATGTGGGTATCGAATATATGGCCCAAAGTATTGCCGCCCTTGCTGGGGTTGAGGCAAAGCTTCGCAATGATAAAATCCGCGTGGGCTTTCTATTGGGATCGCGCAAATTAACCTTGTATGCCAAGCAATATGAGCTCGGGCGCACCTATCGCACCCAAGTCAGCCGCCTCTATCAAGAGGAATCGGGATTAGCGGTATTCGATTGCCAAATTTATCTGCTGCCCGAAGCCGGCACTGAGCTAGAAAAGAGCTTAGTGGCCCAAGCCAATGTGAATGTGTTCCAGCCTCAGGACACACAAGCCTACCTTGCAGGCAATCAAGACGCGGCAAATAGAAGCCTTGGGCACTAAAGCAATAATGTAGATAAAAAAGCCTTAAAGCGCCTTAACAAGCAACCTTTTTACCATAAATACATGAAACCCCATACCGACACATAACGATAAAATGGGGTGGAGAAAAAAGATGAATAACAGAGTATTAGTTACCGGTTCGAGCCGCGGCATTGGTAAAGCCATCGCCCTAAAACTCGCCGCGACGGGTTTCGATATCGCCCTGCATTACCACAGTAACCAAGCGGCTGCCGATGACACTGCCGCGCAAATCCGCGCGCTTGGGGTGAATGTGAGCCTGCTGAAATTTGATGTCGCCGACCGCGCCAGCGTCAGAGCCGCCATTGAAACCGACATCGAGGCCAATGGTGCCTATTATGGCGTGATCCTCAATGCTGGTATCAACCGCGATACCGCCTTTCCTGCTATGACAGAAAGCGAGTGGGACAGCGTCATCCACACTAACTTAGACGGCTTTTATAATGTCATCCATCCCTGTGTGATGCCTATGGTACAAGGCCGCAAGGGCGGGCGCATCATCACCTTAGCCTCAGTTTCTGGGATTACGGGCAACCGTGGCCAAGTCAATTACAGCGCCTCAAAAGCGGGTATTATCGGCGCGACTAAGGCATTGTCATTAGAACTGGCAAAACGCAAAATCACCGTCAACTGTATCGCCCCCGGCTTGATTGAAACCGACATGGTGGCCGATATTCCTAAGGATATGGTCGAACAATTAGTGCCGATGCGCCGCATGGGCAAACCCAGTGAAATCGCCGCCTTAGCCGCATTTTTAATGTCTGGCGATGCCGCCTATATCACTCGCCAAGTGATATCGGTCAATGGAGGCATGATCTAAATGAGCGAAGCGACAAATCAAACCCGCTTAGGGAAACGAGTGGTCGTCACTGGCATTGGCGGCATTACCGCCCTAGGCCATGATTGGGAGGCGATAGCGGCGAGCCTTAAGGCGCAGAAAAACTGTGTCGTTACTATGGGTGACTGGGATAAATACGATGGCCTCAATACCCGCTTAGCTGCGCCCATTAGCGACTTTGAAGTGCCAAGCCATTATTCGCGTAAGAAAATTCGTTCTATGGGTCGGGTTTCCATCATGGCGACCCGCGCCAGTGAACTTGCATTAATCGATGCGGGATTGTTGGACGATCCTATCGTGTCCTCGGGTGAAATGGGTATCGCCTATGGCTCGTCCACTGGCAGTACCGATGCCATCATCGCCTTTGGCGATATGTTGAAAACCGGTGATATGTCGGGCGTCACCGCCACGAGTTATATCCGCATGATGGCACACACCACAGCGGTGAATGTGGGGGTATTTTTCGGCTTAAAAGGCCGAATTCACACCACTAGCAGCGCCTGTACCTCGGGGAGCCAAGGCATAGGTTACGCCTATGAAGCCATCAAATACGGTCATCAAACCTTAATGTTGGCGGGCGGCGGTGAAGAACTCTGCCCCACAGAGGCTGTCGTGTTCGATACCTTATTTGCCACCAGCACTAAAAACAGCACTCCCGAACTCACGCCACGCCCCTTCGATGCGAGCCGTGATGGCCTCGTGATTGGCGAAGGTGCTTGTACGCTGGTACTCGAAGAGCTCGAACACGCCAAGGCGCGCGGTGCCAAGATTTACGCTGAGTTAGTCGGTTTTGGCACGAATTCAGATGGCCAACACGTCACCCAACCAAACGCGCAGACCATGGAAATCGCCATCAGGTTGGCGCTCAAAGACGCACAGCTTGAGCCTAGCGCCATAGGTTATGTGAACGCCCACGGCACGGCAACGGATCGCGGTGACATCGCCGAAAGCCACGCGACCCATGCAGTTTTTGGTGCTGGTATGCCGATTTCATCCCTTAAAAGCTACACGGGCCACACCTTAGGAGCATGCGGCGCGTTAGAGGCTTGGGTGAGTATTGAGATGATGAATGCGGGCTGGTTTGCGCCGACACTTAATCTTGAAAGTATCGACCCACAATGTGCCGATTTGGACTATATCCGCAACGAACTGCGCCCAATCGACACAGATTATGTGATGAGTAATAATTTCGCCTTTGGCGGCATTAATACCTCGCTGATTTTTAAACGCTGGACCCAATAACAACATATAAAAAACCCATAAGGACATCACCATGAAACCACTCTTTGCAGCTATGCTGCTTAGCATCAGTTTATTAAGCTCGCCTTTATTGGCTCAGGAATATACGGTTGAAACCTATCAAGAAATCTTTAAGGGTGATAACCAATTCAAGCAAAAAGAAGCCATTGAATCACTCACCATCGCTGGTTTATCCGATCCTGTCATTTTTGATGCGCTCGAAGCAAAGCTACTCGCATCTTTGCCCCAAGCCACTGAAAAAAATGCCATTGACTACAGTGCTTGGTTAGTCAAAGGCTTAGCTTATTCAGGCAATGATAGGTACAGCGAAACCATCAACAAGATTGTTAATGGTGATTATCCTAAAAAACTCAAAAAATACGCAGGTCAAGCTTTAGAAAACATAACGATATATAAAAAATGGAATGCGATTCTTGCGGATAAAAACCAATATACTGCCGATCAAAGTCAGCAAAATAATGCCTTTGCCAATGCCCTACGCAGCAATGATTTAGAATTAATGCGTCTCGCAGCTAAACGCATCATGGATGACCGCCAGTACGATGATTTTATCCTAGCCGTACTCAGTAACGAATTGAAAACACCACGCTTAATGGCCAATGACAAACTCGCCATCGATACCTATGCCAACATGGCAAAAGCGCTAGCTAGTTCAGGGAATACCGCTTACCGCGATGTGATTGAAAATATGGCAACCACGAGCTCAAACAAAAAACTCAAAAACTACGCCGAGAGTTATTTGAAGAAATACTACTAAACCTACCCGTTTTACGCTTAATCGAACAAATCATGGCCGAGCTTATCCTCGGCCATTTTTATATTCGCCTATACAGGCTTGCCATGGTAATCACTCACTACACTGTGAAAGAACCTAGAGGCTCTAAGTTGATAAACGAGAGTTACCGAAGGCGAAGAGGCAGTTAAACATAGATATTGCTCAGAGTGAGGCCAACCATGGTACTGGCTCGACGACCCGCAGCCAGTCCATCCTTGGATGCTCGACCGCCCCGTCCATGGGGCGGACGGTCGTCTCGCCAATCACCATGGTTTGCCTTTCGAGCATTAGTGCCATCTGTTGGTTTATATGACTAGTGTCACAGTAACACTGTAAAAAAATAAGTAGTTATAGCTGATAGCTAACATAATCAATGGTGAACAGCTTAGTTAATTCTCAATAAAATTCAATTTTTTATAAATAGTACGTAACATAGAACGATCTTAAATCATGCGCACTTTCTACCCAGAATGATTTTTGCTATCGTAGAAATCAAATTCTAAATCAGTGGGTTGCGACTTATGCTGTCAAGCGATCGGTGGTGAGATTTTGCGAACGATACAAATGTTAGAACAAAAGTGGAATTAGAGAATAAATGATGGATCAGAAATTAAATAAGCGAAGGATTCCGTCGGTTGCAATGCGGGCAAAACTAATTGCAAAGCACAATAATCAATGTGCAATGTGCACCATTTCTGGAGAGGAAATCCCTCTAGAGCTAGCTTCGATTACCCCTTTTAATGAAGGTGGTAGTATGACGGAAGAGAACTTCCTTCTGCTATGCCCGAATTGTCATAGATATATGACTATGGGTCCAAAAGAAATTGAATTTGTGAACTTCCTTTATCAGGTTATTAAGGAAACAAGCCCAGATCAAAAAATCCAACTGGAAGCGATAATTGGAGAGTCACAAAGAGCTAGAGCAGACATTCTCATAGAAGATAGTCGGAACGCGAAGATTCTTATTGAGTGTAAATCCAATAAAGCAATTACAAGAAGTCACAGCTCTAAAATAGTCGAACAGATTTTGGAATATGGCAAGCTAATAGGTGAATGTAAGAAGGTCCTAGCCATACCTGGTAGATTACCGAACGAGATAAAGCAAAACATAGAATCTAATGATATAGAAGTGTGGGACGCAGACTATCTCATTAAGAATTTTAAAGCGGGAATACAAAAGGCAGACAGTAGCTACTTTAAAATGCTTCTAACTGCCATTACTGGGGGAAAAGAAGGCAGTAGAGGTCAAGATTTGCTTAGCAAGTTAAAGTCATGTAATCCGGGCCGTAAAGATTGCTACATATATCAGCGCCTCATTGGTGAAATCATAGAAGAACTATTTTGTCCTCCACTTGATAAGCCGATTCAAGAAGTTAATGATTTTACCAAGTCAAATCGAAGGGATTTCATTGTCCCAAATTATGCAACTGATGGTTTTTGGTCATTTTTGCGCGAAAAATACTCTGCAGACTATGTAGTGATTGATGCCAAAAATTACTCTAGAAAAGTTAAGAAGAGTGATGTCCTTCAAATTGCGAATTATCTAAAACCTCATGGGGCGGGTCTGTTTGGCATTATCTTTTCTAGAAAAGGAGGTGATTTTGCAGGTTGTTTACACACTATTCGAGAACAGTGGATGGTGCATCAAAAATTGATCCTCGTACTTGATGATACTGATGTAGAAAATATGCTCTTATCTTCTGGCGGTGCGGCAGATTTAATCGGAGCAAAAATTGAAGAATTCAGGCTATCTATGTAAATAAATCTGGCCATCCATTTCAAATCAAGAAAAGATCCGACAGGCATAACTTTTATTCCTTAAAAATTTACCAATAACACTTGAACCAAAGGAGTACACCATCCCCTCGGAGTTGCCGCAGGGCATTAGCGTTCGTTGCGTGATCGAGGCATGGATGCCGAGATAGCGTCAGTCGAATCAGGGACGAGCGTCTGACGCGATAGCATAAGGACGCTTAATGCCCAAGAGGCTTTCAACTCCGTTGGGGACGCCGAGGGATATCCAAAAGGGGAACAGGCGCTTTTCCCCTTTTGGTCGGGTGTGGGGTGAAACCCCACGACTTTGATTTTTGCTTTGATAAAAAGTTTGTGGCCTAGCATTTGCTTATCCACCACGGCGCATTGGCAAACAGACGACAAAGCGCGATGACGCCATTATGGATAAGCCAAAATAATAGGAGCACCCGATCTGCTATGAAATCCACCATAAGAGCCATGAAAATAACCTTAGATGACCTTAAAGGGCCTGAGATTGCGGCTTTACTGCAGGAACACCTCAACGATATGCGGGCAACCTCACCGCCTGAAAGCGTTCACGCATTAGATCTTGACCGCCTGCGCCAGCCCAATATTCGTTTTTGGACCCTGTGGGATGGTAATAATCTCGCGGGCTGCGGTGCACTAAAATGGTTAGATACCGAGCACGCGGAGATCAAATCCATGCGCACCGCCGCGCCCTATAAGCAGCAAGGTATAGCGTCTAAAATATTGCAGCACTTAATTAACGATGCTAAAGCCACAGGCATTAAACACCTGAGTCTAGAGACAGGTTCGATGGACTTCTTTAACCCCGCCCGAATGCTCTACACCAAATTTGGCTTCGAAAGCTGCGGCCCCTTCGACACCTATCAACTCGATCCCAATAGTGTGTTTATGACAAAGAAAATCTAAAAAACATGCGCCTTAGTCTTTGAAATTCATCTCTAAGGCGCTTTGCTGCAGTTAAGTATTCGCTCGCTTAACTACTGATGCAGTTCTGTGCCCGTTCCACCAATGGATAATAAACCCAAGCAACAGCCCCCAAAATGCGCTGCCGATGCCCAGCACACTAAAACCTGATGCCGTGACCAAAAAAGTGATCACTGCCACTTCGCGATCTTCGGTTTTAGCTAATGCGGCGGTCAGGCTATTGGCGATAGTGCCGAGCAGGGCTAATCCGGCGATGGCCAGTACTAATTCCTTCGGGAAAGCGGAAAACAGACCAACCACAGTGGCACCGAGTAACCCAGTGATAAAGTAAAATACGCCGCCCCACACCGCCGCCCAGTAACGGGTCGCGGGATTCGGGTCAGCTTCTTTACCCATACAAATCGCCGCTGTGATGGCGGATAAGTTAAAAGCAAAACCGCCAAAGGGCGCGAGGATAACCCCGATGAATCCTGTAGTCGTGATCAAAGGTGAAATGGGTGGCCTGTAACCATTACCGTGCAGCGCAGCAACGCCCGGCATATTTTGCGAGGCCATAGTCACCACAAACAGCGGCAGCGCCACGCCAATCACACTCGCCAACGAAAACTCAGGTGTAGTCCACACCGGCATCGCCAGTTGCAACTGAACGGCATCTAGCTTGAGTAAATCTAATTGAAAACTCATGCCTATACCCACCAACAAGGTCAGCAAGATGATGTAACGCGGCGCAAAAGGCTTAACGACGACAAACACCAACAACATGATCAAAATTAGACTCAGCTGGGTTTGCATCGCCTGAAATAGCCCTAGGCCAAATTGCAGCAGAATCCCCGCCAACATGGCTGAAGCGACTGACTGCGGCATGATACGAATAAGTTTATCCATCCAGCCCGCCACCCCGCAAAGAGTGATTAAAATCGAACTCACCAGAAAAGCGCCTATGGCTTGGTTTACGCTCAACCCCGCTAGGCTAGTCACCATCAGCGCCGCGCCCGGTGTAGACCAAGCCGTTAGAATAGGATTCTTGTAGTAAAGCGATAACCCTATGCTGGTCACGCCCATGCCCACACCTAAAGCCCACAGCCATGAACTGATCTGTGCAGGTGTCGCCCCCACAGCCTCCGCCGCTTGAAAGATGATCACAGCCGAGCTGCTATAACCCACTAATACCGCAATAAATCCCGCTGATATTTTTGATAAACTCCCTGCATCTCGCCACATATCCACTCCCTTTCTCTGCAATTGATGTCGCCATTACTTTGTGCGCTATAACTTATAAAATGAACAAGATAGCTTTTGTGCGCTATAACGTACGAGATGGACAAGATAGCACCTGTGCGTTATAACGTACAAACTAAATTTTCATAAAAATGATGGGGCCATTGTGCAGACGATAAACAGCTATCTCGCCACCACGCTTAAAGCACTTCGCAACCAAAAGGGATGGAGTTTAGATAAAGCCGCCCAAGAGACGGGCGTTAGTAAGGCCATGATAGGACAAATCGAGCGCGGTGAATCAAGCCCAACTATTGCGACGCTGTGGAAAATTGCCAGTGGATTCAATATCTCGCTGTCGACCTTTCTCGAACCCACACCCCAGAGCCAAGGCGCAGTATTCCGTAAGCCCGACGAGTTACGCCAACAACCCGCCACCGACGGCATGCTAGTCGCCTCACTCTTCCCCTTTGAAGAGCGCTTCGGTTTCGAGATGTTTGAACTGACCCTGCTGCCAAACTATGAGCGGCTTTCTGAGCCCCATGAAACGGGTGTCACTGAGCATGTCATTGTCTTGAGCGGTACTATGGAAGTGCTAGTCGATGGTGAGTGGCAACCACTCAAGCAAGGTGAAGCGGTACGATTTGCGGCCGACAAACCCCATGGCTATCGCAATCTAAACGAGCAAGCCGTGGTATTCCACGACATCATTCACTACCAACGAGGCAGTGAATACAGCTTGTAGCAGCTTATCTAACGCCAGTAATGCAGAGGTTCGAGTACCAACAACGCCAAAGACCAAACCATTACTACCGATAATCTGCAGCGCTTGCACTCGCCAATTCATTAGAATAAACTTATTGAAAATTTTCTAATGGTAGGGGCAATGCTATGTTTCAATCTTTACTGGCTAAGTTATCCGGCAGCCACTCAGGCGAAAAATGTTGGCAATTGATTGAGCAAGGCGCACGGGTGATTGATGTGCGTTCACCAGAGGAATTTGCCTCCGGTCACTTGCCCCAAGCCATTAATGTGCCATTGCCAACGCTCGATCAATGGTTACACCAAGTCGACAATAAGCAACATCCCTTCGTGCTCTACTGTGGCGCGGGTATTCGAGCGCAGAAAGGCTGCGATATCCTCAAGGCCAATGGTTTTAGTTGCGTGATGAATGGCGGTTCGCTTAAAGATTTAGTCTGCTGCCAGCCGAGCTAATTTAAGCCTTGGTTGTGCGGCGCTAATCAGGCCAGTCTGTACATTGTGATGACTTAAATATCTGCGAGGTGATGTATGCATAAAACGAATTATGCCAAAGCGTTACAGCTTGAAGCCACACAGGTTAACCCTGCTGAAAAGCCGCTTGAAACTGAACGCCCTGCACGCTTTAGCATCAGTCGTACTCGCGACCAAGCCTGCACTAAAGTGCGTTATGTTGAGACTAGCACCCTCGCCAATGGCTGCAGCCTTTGCGAATAAACAGCTAAGCGTGCCACTTAAAACTAGCCACTCGAGTCTAACCGCTCAAACCTAGCCACTTAAGCCAAGCGTGCTTAGCTGAAATGCACATACAAAAATGCCAGCCTATTAAGGGCTGGCATTATTTATTCAGCTAAATCAAATGACTCAGCTAATCAACGGAACAATTAAGCTTTCAGCTGATCTATGCTATGTTTCGCTTCGCCCATGCCTTTATCGTGTGCTTCAGGGCCCATATTCAGTGCTTCGGCGTAAACCACTTCAACATTGGTGATACCCATAAAGCCTAAAACCGTTTTCAAGTAAGGTACAACATGATCCGTTGGGCCATCTTTGTGAGCGCCGCCACGGGTCGTCACCAACACGGCGCGTTTACCTTCCACTAATCCTTTTGGACCCGTTTCAGTATAAGTAAAAGTCACACCGGCACGGGCGACAAAATCGATCCAGTTTTTAAGTTGAACCGGAATCGTAAAGTTGTACATAGGTGCAGCGATAACAATCGTATCGTTCGCTTTTAATTCAGCGACTAAGGTATCTGATAAGGCGAGCATTTCTTGCTGACGTGTCGATAATTCTGCACCACCGCGTAACCCAGAAGCGATTTCACCGTCTACCATAGGCAGTACGTCTTTACCGCCTAAATCACGCACTGTAATAGCGGCGCCTTGGGTTTCCCAGTGGCTCGCTAAGTGATCAATTAACACGGCAGATTGTGAATAACCGCCAAGAATGCTTGATTTTAAAATTAAGACTTTAGACATAATCTGCTCCGAAAATAGGTAAATGACTCAGAGTCAGATGGAATATCTCAACTCTATGACGCTAGTGTATTAGCCCATAAAAAAGAAATAAAGCGGATAAAATCTGAGATTAGCTTCGATTTTTTAGAAAGGTTATACGTCATCTTCGACGTACAGATACACTAAGTTGTTTTCGACGCATTCATGCTTTCGACGTACTAACATACAGGCCTTCAAAAACCGCACACAGTGAATCCATACAATACAATTGCACTTCCAGCTTCACCTTAACTCTACGCCCCCTTTGTAACGGGCTGAGATCCATATCTGGCCATTGCACTTTTACCACAGGCTCACAAGTCACAGGAGCAAGATAACGAATATGGGCATCGGCGAGCACAATATCACCCGCCACGCCCACCAACTGTTGATTTAGCCACACTGCACCCCAGCCCGTTAAGGTCATCAAGGTATAAATGCTGCCCGCAAACATGGTCTGATGCAGATTAATATTGGGCGTCATCGGCGCTGTGACTCGAAATTCTCCCTCGCTGTAATCGAGTGGCACTATCTGCATAAACTCGCTAACGGGGATCGTACTGTGCCAAGTCTGGCGTAATTTAATGAGTAATTGATCCATGTGCATTTCCCTTGATACTCCCTTTTGGTACAAGCGACATTGATTATGTCTAGCATCCCATCACCTAGACCCCTAGATAAACATCACGATAGAAGCTACACCTGCAGATTAAAGGTCACAGGGCCATCATTGACTAAGGACACTTGCATATCGGCGCCGAACTGTCCGGTTTCTGTGTGAACGCCCTTAGCGCGGCAGAATGCGACAAACTCTTCATACAAGCCTAAGGCTTGATCCGGCGTACCCGCCCCTGAAAAACTCGGCCTCAAGCCTCGGCCTGTATCAGCGGCTAAGGTAAATTGTGACACTACTAATAAAGACCCACCGACTTGTTCTAGATTGAGATTCATCTTGCCATTTTCATCGGAAAAAACGCGATAATTCATGACTTTAGTCGCCAATTTTTCCATCTTCTCGCGGGTATCTTCTTGCTCGACACCGAGCAGAACCAACAAGCCTTTATTGATTTCACCTAGGGTTTGGTTATCAACCACTACACTGGCGCGACTCACTCTTTGAATTAACGCAATCACAACTTTTCCTTTTAGATTAAGGCTTAACGGGAACCATTTGCGGCATTAGCGGGAGCGGGCGGATATATTGCTCTACGCCATCAGGCAAAGATTGTACGACCTGCGCTAAGCCGCCATTCGTCCACAGCATAAAGCGACGTAATTCTTCTATTTCAATACGGTCAGCAAAGGTCACTGTACCTTGCACTTGGATCACTGCGCCTTGGTCCAGCAACACAAACTTGGCAAAATTAAGCTTCTGATTCAAGGTGCCAATCACGGCAGGCAACTCTTGGCTGGCCTGCAATTGCGGATGCACTGCATAGAAGCGATTCATTAAAATACGGTCAATGCCTGCAGAATTAATGCTCGGCTCAAGCAAAAACTGGTTATCGCCAAACTGCACCGCGACTTTCGTCGGCGCAACTTGGGTGGCCAGATAATTTGCGTCAATCAACGCTTGATACAAGCGCTCAGCGGCAGTTTCATTGGTCAACCCACCGAGTTCAACAACTTTGGGCGCGACAGGGGCACTCACGACCTCCTGAGTCGCCACTTGATCAATAGCGCTTGTTTGAGAAGGGGCCGTGGTAGCACACGCGGTTAATCCGAGTAAAGTGGCACTGATGAGCAATGTTTTCATTGTATTTCCCTTTGATGTATCCACGACCACATAGCATGGATTTCTGCTGTAACCGCCAAAAACAAAGACTCACTATTGAGCATATGTCCGCCATCGACAACAGATTGAATTGTAATAGCATGCTCCAACCCAGCCAAAAAATCGCGTAATAGCGTCGCTGGGCAAATCGCATCCTGCATTCCTTGCAATAACACACTACGCGCCTTCACTCTAGGCGTCACGCGCTGTAACACATTCATGGCGTTGAAGTAATTATGTCGAGCAAAGTGTAACTCGATATTGGCTAATGCTAATACGGATTCGGGTAACAGCCTTGGTAGCACTAACCTCGCCCCCGCAAGCTGCAACTCCCACTGTACCCAACGCCGCGCAAAATGGTATCGCACATTTTCGTCGGCTGATGCCAAACCTAGATGATATGAATCCAGCAGTTCATTCAGCGATAACTGAACCGGAAAAATGTCATTGAAGAGTCGATAAGCAGCAGGTTGCAATTTTGCCGCGCCATCAGCGCCATAGAGCCAGTCGAGACCTTCTTTGGATGGAATAAATAACGCCCACAGTACCTGTGCAATCACCCGCTCTGGGAATAATCCGCTGTAAATTAAGCCTAATGTGGCCCCAAAAGAGCCACCTGCTAAACACCAACGCTCAATACCCAATGCGAGGCGAATCGCCTCAATATCGCTAATCAAACCAGTGAGATGGTTGTTGGCTAAATCACCAAAGGGTAAAGATTGTCCAGAGCCGCGTTGATCTAAAAACAAAATCCAATATTGATCGCCATTAAATAAAGCTAAATCACCGATATCACAACCCGCTCCTGGACCGCCGTGCAAATACAGCAGTGGGATACCTTGTGGATTACCGTATTGCGCCAGATGCAATTGCTGACCATTGCCAACGTTAAACCAGTCGCGACGGATAAAAGATGGGAAGGATTCAGGCATTCAGTGTCATCGCCATTAATAATCCTCTAATGGGGTCATTCAGATTTAGCCACCGCCTTGAGTGCCGTCACCTCAGCCGAAGTTAACACCGCAGCGGAATTATCTTGGGAGGCATTTTCTAGAGGCTTAGCATTCAGAGCTGTTTCGTCATCATCTGAGCTCGACTCATAATCTAAATATTCAGGCATCGCGGCGGTAATTTCCGCGCCGAGTAATACTATCATCCACGATAAATACACCCAGACAAAGATAATGGGGATCACGGCTAAAGCACCATAAATCGCTTCATAACTCGGAAACTGAGTGACATACATAGCAAAGGCTTTTTTACCTAACTCAAACAAGATTGCGGCAACAATCGCCCCTAATAGTGCATGTAGAAACTTCACTTTTTGATTAGGCACCACCATATACAACAGCAAGAATGCCGCAACTGAGAACAGCATGGGCAAACGCTCAAGAAACACGGGCACCACACCCGACAACTGACCATCAAAAACCTTCAATGACACCACGTAGGAAGTGGCGACCAAACTGGCCCCCACCAATACCGGGCCCAAAGTGATGACCATCCAATACATAGAAAAAGCCACCACCACTGAACGCTTCTCTTTAGTACGCCAAATGTTATTAAGCGATTTATCAATGGCAGAAATCAGCAAAATGGCAACCACAACTAAGGCCGCAATCCCAACCGCAGTCCCCTTAGAGGCATTGGCCACAAACTCATTGATATACACTTGCACTGTGTCGCCAGCGGCGGGTAAAAAATTCTGATAAACGAAACCTTCTATCTGTCCACGTATCCCCTTAAATACCGGAAAAGCTGACAGCATAGACATAGTCACCGCCACCATAGGCACGAGTGACAACAGTGTGACATAGGCTAAATGTCCGGCGCGAATATTGATTTGATCTTCAACTAAACGCCGTCTCAAATGCAGCAGGAAGTGCCAGATCCCGAGGAATAAGGCGCGAATTTGTGCCAGTTCTATCTTCTTAGTCACGGGTTTCTCTTGATTCTGTTGGTATAGACTCGTTATCTTCGTACAATAAACACTTAATTTACAAGTCTAAGGAGTGAATTGATGTCTCAACAAGGATCTGCAGGTAACGTTATTTCCGCTATTGCTAGCCTATTTTTTCCTGGGCTAGGCCAATTATTGCAAGGCAGAATAATGGCCGCACTGTTATTTTTCATTATCACAGTGGTGGGTTATGCCCTCTGGTGGCTGATTGTGCCCGCGGTAATAGGTGCTATCTTTCATCTGTGGAGCATTATCGATGCGGCGCGATTTAAAGCCGATTAATTAATTTCATTCAGCGACGGAACACCCAATGAAAAGACTGATAGCTTCAGGGCTGATTGCCACAAGTCTCCTGCTTAGTGGTTGCCAGAGTGCCTACTACGGCGCAATGGAAAAGGTCGGTTACCATAAACGCGATATTATGGTCGACAGAGTTAAAGATGCGAAAAAATCCCAACAGGATGCTCAAAAAGAGTTCAGCTCTGCCCTAGAAGAAATGCAAGCACTGCTCAATTACAGTGATGGCAACTTAGAAAAAGCCTATAGCAGAGCCAAAGATGAATACGAATCGGCTCAAAGTGCCGCCGATAACGTCAGCAACCGCATCAATAAAGTCGAAGATGTAGCCGAAGCCCTGTTCGATGAGTGGCAAAATGAAATTAGCGAGATCAGTAAAGCTAATCTACGCCGCAACAGTGAAGCTAAACTCAAAGAAACGCGCCGCGCCTATGAACAATTGATTAAAAGTATGCGCCGTGCCGAGTCGAAAATGCCGCCGATACTCACCGCTATGAAAGACAATATGCTGTATCTCAAGCATAACTTGAACGCCCAAGCCATTGGTGCGATTAAAAGCGAATTTGCGAGTCTGCAAACCGATATTTCAGGCCTGATTAAAGAGATGAACACCTCGATTAACGAATCGAGCAAATTTATCGAAGCACTCGAAAAATCAAAAAATTAATCCAAATGCCCCACTGAACTCCTAAGCCCTAGCAAAATAAATTGCTGGGCTTTTTATTCTTTGTGTGACCTCGCCCTATGTCCCTGCAAGCCATACTTTATTTGTGCAAGACTAAAACACTTAGCTTTGTGAGCTATGGCGCGCTTTAATTGATTGATAGCGCGAATCTTAGATCTGACGCACAATTTCACTTATTACTCAAAAACTTATCCTCAGTTCACCACTCAGAGCCTGTACTTGTAACTTATTAGCTGTATTCATCACTATGACTTTTATCGAATCACTCACGCTGATGTTGGCACTCATGTATCTCGCCTCCCTCAGCTATTGGAGCGGCCAGAAATGGGGCGCGGTTGCCACACTGTTGCTCAGTATCGGTGCGGTGGCAATGAGTCTTTATTGGCCACTGGCTCTCGGGCTTCTTATTGCACTACCACTGATGCTACTTGGGCATAAATTGGCGCCTGATGCACTCAAGGGTGAAATTAAAATCAATACCCTTCGTGAAGGGACTCAACATGTCTTAGCGCTATCGCTCTTGCTGGTTGCCATACAATACACAATCAATACCGTACTGCTTAAGCAAGGAATCACACCTTGGCTAATGCGCCCCGACGTAGTCGATGCCTTTTTACCGATTGCGGGTGGCATTGAGCTTAAAGCCATTATCAGCCTCAATTTGTGGGATCAAACCCATCCTGCGGCAGCAGTCATGCTAGCGGCGGTATTACTCACAGGTTTACTCTGCAAGCGGGCATTTTGCGGTTGGGCTTGCCCATTAGGTCTGGCAGGGGAATACCTGTATTCCTTTAGAAAACGCTTTATTAAATCAGAGCTTACACCACCCGCTTGGCTAGATTGGCCACTGCGAATGTTGAAATATCTATTACTCCTAGCACTTTGCTACATAGTCATTGGTATGCCAGCACAATCCATCCCCCATTATCTTGAAGGTAATTATCATAAGATTGCCGACTTGAAGATGGCATTGTTCTTCCTAACACCCAGCCTAATCACGCTACTGGTATTTGCGCTGATCCTCGCTTTAGCTGCATGGCGTCGTCAGGGATTCTGCCGTTACTTGTGTCCCTATGGTGCAATGCTTGGGATCTTAAGCTTTGCGAGCCCATTAAAAATCCGCCGCAATACCCAGCACTGCCTTATCGAAGCAAAAGGGATGAAATGCGACAAGTGCACCCGCGCTTGCCCAGCAAACATCATAGTGCACACCAAAACCACGGTTCGCAGTGACGAGTGCCAAGCCTGCATGCGCTGTGTCGCAGCTTGCCCTAAATCCGCCGCCCTCGGCCTTGGACTGAAATCCGGCCACAGACTCGGTCATAAGGGATTGCTCGCATTAGTGCTTATCGCATTATTTATCCTACCGCTGGGCGCTTACTTAGCAGGTTTCTGGCATAGCCAAACACCAGACAACATCCGCATGGAATTGATCCAAGTGATTAATAGAATTGGGCACTAGAACACGCGACATCACTAGAACACCTAAAATGACACATATTACGGGATCCAATTGCGATGGAATAAAACACTAACGAAATTGAAGAACAGCAGCAGATAAGACTAGAAAACCTCAAAATGGGAACCTTTAGGTACAACTAAAGGTTGGCCCACTTAGTAGGAATAATCTGAAAGGATTAAAATAAAATCATATAGAACAGATGCTTAATTGACACAAAATCTAATTACTGGTCTAATTCGCGCGCATTTAATAAAGGAATGTATTAACCAAAGGAATTATTGTGTGAAAAAATCATTATTGATCGCTCTTACTGCTCTACCATTATTTGCTTATGCTGGCCCATTCGATTCAATCGTTAAATCAGCAACTCAATCTGTCACTGACACAGTGAATGATACGGCAACCAATGCGTTAGACAGCGCAACGAATGAAGCGATTAAAAATACATTCGGCATTAAAGAAGGCTCAACCAAGCAAACAATCACTGAAAAATTAGGTGCGCCTGCTAGCACTTATAATGAAGCGGATCTAGAAGTTTGGGCCTATGATCTTAGTGCGTTAAATGCAGCTTCTCCAATGCTGGCAGAAACCACTAAGACTTTGCTGAAAGATAATGAAGTCGCTCAGAAAAATGTGACTATCAGCTTCAAAGGTGAAAGTGTCAATGCGGTAAAATTGGCAGATAAAGCTAAATCATAAGTTTGACTGCTCACTCGATAGGGCTCTAAGTCCTATCGAGTATCCCGATGTCCTCGGTCGCACCACAGCGATGATAGGCGTCAGCAATAAAGCCACTGCCAAGTAATACTATCCAGAAAAGACCTCACCTGCCGTCCAGTGACACACTCAGCTAACGCAATCCAGTAACCTATCAGCAGCCCATGCTAAGCAATACCAACAAGCTTTGCCTGATTTTGAACCAACCCAACAGGCTGTGTTAAATAATACTTGGGCTAAATGATACATTAAGTGAATGCAAAACAATTTTGTCTCACAAAACATACTGCAGATAATGGCTTACATCACTCTCTGCAGTATTTTTAATATATACGTCATAAAATTGATTACAATCAGGCAACAGCGAGACTTTATCGCAGATAATATTCCTATACGGATATTAGAAAAATGGTTTTATGTTCCCCAACGGAGCTAACCTATGCGACCCGACCGACAGCAATTGATCCATTCGTTATTTGACGAATATATTGAGATGTATGCCTCCCGTGATGACAGGCTAACTCGTCGCTTTAGTGATAACTTTAGCGGCTATGCAGGGAGCAGTGACCAGCTTGTCACCAGCAGGGAAGAATGGGTGCGAATCACTCGTCAGGACTTTGCACAAGTGCCTGAGCGAATCCACATCGAAATGTTAGATCTTTCTTTACAAGACCTTACCGACAACCTCGTGGTTGTGACTGCCTTTTTCCATATCCACTTACCTATCCCTAATCCTATGCTTTCCCGCGAGACAGCACGGCTAGTGTTGATATTTCACCGAGAAAACAACGACTGGATGATTGTCCACAGCGGCATATCCATCCCCTACGGCTTAGCCCACAAAGGGGAAATTTACCCGATCGCGCGATTAGAGGAACGTAACGTCGAACTTGAATCCATGATCACAGCTCGAACTAGTGAACTAGCAGAAGCCAATAGGCAACTTGAAATACTCAGCAATACCGACGGTTTAACCAATATCGGCAATCGCCGCCTATTTGACATGATGTTACAAACGGAGTGGAGTCGGGGACAAAGGAGCAATTCCTCACTGGCCCTCATCATGCTCGATATTGACCACTTTAAACAATTTAACGATCACTATGGCCACCTCGCCGGAGATGATTGCCTTAAACAATTAGCGAGTACACTGTCCCAGTCCGGTCGCAGAGCGGGCGAATTAGTCGCTCGCTACGGCGGCGAAGAATTTGTCATTCTATTACCGAATGTCGATAATCAAACTGTACTTGAGACAGCGCAGCACATTCATCAACTGATCCAATCCATTGCCATTCCACATGAAAATACCGACCTAGGCATTGTGACAGTGAGCGCAGGCGTCGCCTATCTGCAACCCTCTAACAAACAAAATGCTTTAGAACTCGTTCGCCAAGCGGACGCCGCCCTCTACCGCGCAAAATCCGCTGGCCGCAATTGCATACGGGTGATGGATGAGGACTACTAATACCCATTACTCAATTTATCCCAACAAAAAGCCCTGCACAGTTTCCTATGCAGGGCTTTTTAAACCGATAGACTCACCTTAAGGGCGTGTCACCTGAATTAACAGACTGGCATTAACCGCGGTTAAAGCGCTTACGATCGTTTTCAGTCAAGTGTCTCTTACGAACACGAATGTTCTTAGGCGTTACTTCAACTAATTCATCATCATCGATGAACTCAAGCGCTTGCTCAAGTGTCATTGTGATTGGCGTAGTCAACACTTGGGCTTCGTCAGTACCAGAAGCACGCATGTTGGTCAGCTGCTTACCTTTCAAACAGTTAACTGTCAGATCGTTTGAGCGAGCGTGAATACCAACCACTTGGCCTTCGTATACTTCAGCGGCATGGCCGATAAAGAGACGACCGCGATCTTGCAGACCGAACAGTGCGAAGGTCAACGCCTTACCCGTTGCGTTAGAGATCAATACGCCGTTAGCGCGTTGACCGATATCGCCACCTTTGTGTGGACCGTAATGGTCGAATGAGTGATAAATTAGACCAGTACCAGAAGTCGCAGTCATAAACTCAGTTTGGAAACCGATTAAACCACGGCTTGGGATGATGAAGTCGATACGTACACGACCTTTACCATCAAGCTGCATGTCTTTCATTTCAGCTTTACGGGTACCTAATTTCTCGATTACTGTGCCTTGATCTTCTTCTTCAACGTCAACAGTCAAGGTTTCAAATGGTTCACACAGTTCACCGTCGATAGTTTTCAGAATAACTTCTGGACGTGATACAGCTAACTCGTAACCTTCACGACGCATGTTTTCAATCAAGATTGATAAATGCAATTCACCACGGCCAGATACACGGAAGCGATCTGGACTTTCTGTTTCTTCAACACGCAGTGCCACGTTGTGGACTAATTCTGTTTGCAGACGCTCCAGAATGTTACGTGAAGTCACATACTTACCTTCTTTACCTGCAAAAGGTGAAGTATTAACTTGGAAAGTCATGGTCAGAGTAGGTTCATCAACAGTCAAAGGTGGCATAGCTTCTACTGCACCAACGGCACAGATAGTGTCAGAAATTTTCAGCTCGCCTAAACCAGTGATAGCAACGATGTCGCCAGCGTTAGCAATTTCAACTTCAGTACGGTCTAGACCCATGTAACCTAATACTTGGCCCATTTTACCGTTACGAGTTTTGCCATCAGCGCCAATAATAGTCACTTGTTGGTTCGTTTTAACGCTACCACGCTTGATGCGGCCGATACCGATAACACCCACGTATGAGTTGTAGTCGATTTGCGAAATTTGCATCTGGAACGCGCCTTCGGCGTCAGCATCTGGGAAAGATACTTTTTCAACGATAGTTTGGAACAGCGGCGTCATATCATCGCTCGCTACATCCGGATCTAAAGTTGCAAAACCGTTTAACGCAGAAGCGTAAACGATTGGGAAATCTAGCTGCTCGTCAGTTGCACCTAAGTTATCGAACAGGTCGAATACTTGGTCAATAACCCAATCTGGGCGTGCACCTGGACGGTCAATTTTGTTGATAACAACGATTGGCTTTAGGCCTTGAGCAAACGCTTTCTTCGTTACGAAGCGAGTTTGTGGCATTGGACCGTCAACGGCATCAACCAGCAATAATACTGAGTCAACCATAGACAGAACACGCTCAACCTCACCACCGAAATCGGCGTGGCCTGGGGTATCAACGATGTTAATACGGTAGTCGTTCCACTTGATGGCAGTATTCTTTGCCAGAATCGTGATCCCACGTTCCTTTTCAAGATCGTTGGAGTCCATCACCCGCTCAGTGGCTTCTCCTCGGGTTGCAAGGGTGCCTGACTGTGACAGCAACTTGTCTACCAGGGTCGTTTTGCCATGGTCAACGTGTGCAATAATGGCGATGTTACGTAAATTCTCTAGCACGGATAAACCTCTTACCATCAAACAAAAATAGGGATATTTCAGTAATTCGTTATGGTGATCGAGCTCGATCTACCACAATAAAAAGCGTGCCATTCTACTCCAGAGCGGCCTTGGCGCACAGGATTATTTTTGAACACTTATAAAACAATTCGCCAATCCTTGGGTAATTTCCGCCAATCATCCACTGAATGAAATCCTCTATAGCCAGAGTTAACGCTCTGTTTAATTGCCATATTCGTAGGAAAAATCCGAGTTAAGCAGCTGAATTTGCTATTTTTCGTATTCAATGTTAGCACTGCTAATGTCGATTTAAGCATCAGCAAAATCGACTTAGACACAGAGAAATTACCACGTGAACACACTGCAATAAATTCTGCGGCCCACTTAATCTAACGTTCATGTTGGCGTTTACACCCGATGGCATTAAGACTCACTTCATTGTCACGGGATACCTTTTTACGCATCACTGATTTCACTTGGCCTGTGAACAGCAAAGACATTTCGCACATGAGAACGAACTCTTTCCTAATAATATGATAATAAACCACTATTGGATTGATAATGCGTGGCATAGTTGGACAGACTAGCGTGGTTTTATGACAATTATGCGGCGGTTATGCGGTGATAAATAGTCCCGTGCAGTGCTGCAAGTATGTGCGAGCTTCACAGAGGCGGTACTTACTGAGATAGTGAAAGCCAAAGCGTCATTGCCATCTCAGTGCCATATAAGCGGTGCATGTTATCGCTGTGCATCCCAGCTTAAGGTTTGCATGAATCAATTCAGTGCGCACCAAAATGGAGTAATGCACCAAAATGCCACAGACAAAAGCACTATTATGGTGCACACGCGAATCCAATTAAGTGCAACAAAGATTTTAAACCATGTTAATCAGTAAGTTAAATTATTGGCATGGATATCGCTTTATAGCTCGTAAGTTTGGCTCAAGATAAATCACTTGAGTTAAAAGATTATAGAAGGGGCATCCCTTTACCCTACCGGAGGCTTGAGAATGTCAGTTGAATCAGTTTTAAAGCAACTTGAAGAATTAGAAGTTAAGTTCGTTGATTTACGTTTTACCGACACTAAAGGTAAAGAGCAGCACGTATCTATTCCTTCTCATCAGGTAGATGCTGATTTCTTCGAAGACGGCAAAATGTTTGACGGTTCTTCTATCGCAGGTTGGAAGGGCATTAACGAATCAGACATGGTACTGATGCCAGATCCAACGACATTCGTACTGGATCCTTTCACCGAAGAAACCACAGCGCTGATCCGTTGTGACATTCTTGAACCCGGTACTATGACAGGTTACGACCGTGACCCACGCTCAATTGCTAAAAAAGCAGAAGCTTACCTGATCTCTACTGGTATCGCTGATACTGTATTGATTGGACCAGAACCAGAATTCTTCCTATTTGACGATGTCCGTTTCGGTACTGACATGTCAGGTTGTTTCGTTAAGATCGACGCTAAAGAAGCGGCTTGGAACTCAGGCACTAGCTACGAAGGCGGCAACACAGGTCACCGTCCATTTGTTAAAGGCGGTTACTTCCCAGTTGCACCGGTTGACTCATCACAAGACCTACGTAGCGCTATGTGTTTAGTGCTCGAAGAAATGGGCCAAGTGGTTGAAGCGCATCACCACGAAGTGGCGACAGCAGGTCAAAACGAAATCGCCACTCGCTTCAACACCTTGACTAAGAAAGCGGATGAAATCCAAATTCTGAAGTACGTAGTGCACAACATGGCACACGCTTACGGTAAGACGGCGACTTTCATGCCTAAACCCATCGTTGGTGACAACGGTAGCGGCATGCACGTTCACCAATCTCTGGCGAAAGACGGTGTTAACTTGTTCGCTGGCGACAAATACGCAGGTTTAAGTGAAACGGCTCTGTACTACATAGGTGGTATCATCAAGCACGCTCGCGCGCTGAATGCTTTCACTAACCCAAGCACTAACTCTTACAAGCGTTTAGTGCCACACTTTGAAGCACCTGTTATGTTGGCCTACTCTGCCCGTAACCGCTCTGCATCAATCCGTATTCCAGTGGTACCAAGCCCTAAAGGCCGTCGTATCGAAGCACGTTTCCCAGATCCACATGCAAACCCATACTTAGGTTTCGCAGCGCTGCTGATGGCGGGTCTTGACGGTATCCAAAACAAGATCCACCCAGGTGAAGCGATGGACAAAGATCTGTACGATCTGCCTCCAGAAGAAGCAGCTGAAATCCCACAAGTGGCAACGTCATTAGAAAACGCCCTTGAAAATCTGCAAGCTGACCATGAGTTCCTGACAAAAGGCGGCGTGTTCAGTGAAGATTTCATCCAATCTTATATCGTACTGAAAACAGCAGAAGCTGAGCGCGTAGCACGTACAACTCACCCACTTGAGTTTGAAATGTACTACAGCCTGTAATGGCTAACTGCATGCAATTACTCACAGTATAAATGCATGCATAAAGTATAAAAGCCCCAACAGTTTTGCTGTTGGGGCTTTTTTGTATTGCTATTTTAATAATGCAACGAAATCAAACTACTGTTGAATCAGTTCTCCAGAGATTTGATTCATCTTAAGGGAAAAAAACCGCCTCAGAACAGCCATAAACAGCCATAAACAGCCATAAACAGCCATAAACAGCGCGAAAATGGGGCTTTTAGGAATGAGCGTGAATCACTCTGGAGAGTGATTTACTAACTCATTTGGGGACAGAAGTGTACTGATTGCCTTGCTGCATTAGCTGACAATGAATTATCTCAGGATATGTAAAAACTCATTCAACACATTTGTTAGAATAATTTACGACTCTGCGTACTCGACCTTTTTAAATACATATTGTAGTGGCACACTAATTTTGGCCACCTAAATAGAGGTGATATTATTACCTCGTAGATGACTTTAGGTGAACACATGAGATCGACAACCAGAAAAACATTTAGTGCTGAATTCAAACTTGAAGCAGCCCAATTAGTCCTCGATAAAAACCATAGCATCATCGAAGCTGCAAAGGCGATGAACGTAGGTAAGTCCACTATGGATAAATGGGTGAGACAGTTAAAACTAGAACGCCAGGGTGGCACACCA